>JANODO010000078.1:0-1876 GCA_031412735.1 Rariglobus sp.
GGATTGTGGACTGACTCCCAGATGCCGAGGAACTCGACGGTGTTCCGGTTCCTGAGCCAGTCGGAGATGAAAAACTCGCCGTCCTTGGCCTTGAGCATGTCCGTCAGCGAAATGAAGTCGCCGACGTGCGTGTTCAGCACGGTGATTTCAGTTCCCCGGACTTCGATGGTGGATTTGGCGGGTGGCTTTTTCATGCGAGGGAGGAGCGATGACGCGAATTTTCACGCAGCGACCGCGGGTCGAGGTTGGCGAAACACCGTCTCCACGGTCCCGCTCGACGACCTGATGGAGACCGCGGCCCGCTTGTCGAGGATGGCGAGGCCTTTTTTCACGGAACCGCGGGCGGCGAGGGTGCGGAAGCGGGTTTCGGTGTCGAACTCGGCGATGCTGATGGTGGCCAGTTCATCGATGAGTTGGTTGACGCTGATGGCGCGGTACTTCGCCAGCTTGCGGAGCCGGAGGTGTTTGTCGTCGGGCAGGCGGATGGCGAGTGTGCTCATAATGACCGATACCTCTCAGAATGTCTCCACCACCAACCCCGGCACGCGGCGGAATTCGTCGGCGTTGTTGGTCACCACTCCGAAGCCGTGGGCGAGGGCGGTGGCGGCTATCCAGAGGTCGTTGCCGCCGATGAGTTTTCCATTCGCGGCGAGGCCGCGGTAGGTTTCGCCGTAGTGCCAGGCGATTTCCTTGGTCCACGGGAGGGTGGGATACGGGCGGCAGAGGCGCTCCCAATCGCGGCGGGCGGCGGCGGACTGGCCGCAGGCTAGTTCGCCCGCCACGGTGAAGGTGATGTAGAACTGCTCGCTTGCGTGCGCGGCGAGGAAAGCGTGCGCACGTCCGGTCACCCCACGCCGGGCGTCGCGTTCGGCGGTGATGACGAAATTGGTGTCGAGAATCAGGCCCACGGGTCGTCGGGAATGGGGTCGTGTTTCGCGGCTTCCTCGGCGGCGTCGAGGTAGCGGGCGCTGACGCCGCTGCCGCCAGAAGCGAGGTAGGCGAGCAGGCTTTCACCGGTCAGCGGAGCCTCTGTGAACTCGGCACGGCGGACGACTTCAGTGAAAGATTCACCGGGCTTTTTTGCGGAACGAAGCCTTTCGTAGGCGTCCATTTCGAGAGTGATTGTTTTTGTAGCCATACACGAATAATGCACGAAAAATGATTTTCACAAGAGCGTCAGTTTAGCCTCACGGCTTGGTAATGAAGTGATATTCCAGTTTCATCTCCGCGCTCGCTGGCAGTAGGAGTTCCTTCGTTCCGTCCGTGTCGCGCAGGAGCGGCGCGGCGGGCAGGCGGACGAGGAGATTTTTTCCGATGGCGAATTCGTTCGCGTCGCGCGGCTCGATGAGTCTCTCCACCGCCACGCGAAAGTGCAGTCCGGCGGGTGCCTCGGAAACTTTCAGGCTGCGTTCGAGGAAGATCTTTCCGGCGGCGTCGCGGCGCTCGATGAAAATGTCTTCCACGGTGAGGTCGCCGAGGGCGTAGCGGAGCGTGGGGCGTTGCTGGGCGTCGAGCGAGTAGCCTTGGAAAGTGAAAGGCGATTTGCGCGGCGTCGGGTCGAGCGCGGGCCATGCGGCGTCGGGCGTGGCGAGCACGGCGAAGGCGGGGCCGGGCGGGAAGTTCACCACGTCTTTGCCGAGGACGCGCGCCTGGCCGGAACCCTGGCCGCGCCAGAGACCGGAGGCTTCGATGAAGCCGCCGCTCCATACGTTCGCGAGGCGCATTTGCGCGGCGTCGAAGGCGAGGTTGATGCCGCCGGGGTAGCCGACGCCGATGCCGCGTTTGCCGATGCCGGGGAAGGCGCGTCGCACGATGACGGCCTCGTCGCGCACCTCGACGACGAGCGGCTCCAGCACCAGCCCGGCGGGTTCGCCGG
>JANODO010000079.1:0-15957 GCA_031412735.1 Rariglobus sp.
CCGTGGTGGAGGACGGCGGGCGGTTCGTGGGGGGGTTTGTTTCGCCGATCCCCTTCCCCCGGCCCCCCCCCCCGTCGATGACCCGGGCTTTTTGCGTTTGCGCAGGGCAGGGGGCGGCTTCACGGTTTTCGATTCCCATGAGCGAGACACCTACGACCGATATTTCCCACGACCAGCATGCGGTGCGCCGCAACAAACTGGCCGAGATGCGCGCCGGGGGCTTCGACCCATTTCGCGCCAACGTCAGCCCCACTCATTTCTCGCAGGAAGCGAAGGCGCTCTACGTCGAGGGGCAGGACAACGCGGTCACCGTCACCGTGGCCGGACGACTCATCACGTTTCGCGTTCAGGGCGGTAGTTCCTTTGTGAAGATTCAGGATCAACAGGGCCCGATTCAGCTCTACTTTCGCAGGGACGTGCTCGGCGAGGAGCGTTACTTGGTCTTCAAAAAGTCGCTCGATCTCGGCGACATCATCGGCGTCACCGGCACGTTGTTTTTGACTAAGACCGGTGAGATCACAGTGCGCGTCGATGCGTTCACACTCGTCTCGAAGGCACTGCGTCCGCTCCCGGATAATTGGAGCGGCCTCACCGATTCGGAGCAGATTTACCGTCAGCGCTACCTCGATCTGATCGTCAACACCGAGTCGCGTGACCGCTTGATGAAGCGCTCGAAGATCGTCTCGCACATCCGTCGTTTCCTCGAAGACCGCCAATTCCTCGAAGTCGAAACGCCCGTGTTGCAGGCGATCGCCGGCGGCGCGGCGGCGCGTCCGTTCCAGACGCACCATAACACGCTCGGCGTCGATTTCGTGCTGCGTATTTCGCTCGAACTTTACCTGAAGCGCATGCTGGTCGGCGGCTACGATCGCGTGTTCGAGATTGGTCGCAACTTCCGCAACGAGGGCGTCTCCCGTCGCCATAACCCCGAGTTCACCATGCTCGAGGTGTATCAGGCCTACAGCGACTACCGCGGCATGATGACGCTCGTGCAGGACCTGTTGCGCTCCCTCTGCACCCGCGTGCTTGGCACCTTCGAAATCGCCCACGCCGCCAGCGGCGAAGTGATCAATTTCGCTGCCGAGTGGCGCGAGGTGAAATACAAGGACCTCATCATCGAGAAGACCGGCGACGCCGACTGGTTCAGCCGCAGCAAGGACGAGAAGGTCGCCGGCGTGCAAAAGCTCGGCCTCTACGCCGACCCGAAGTGGGAAGAGTTTGAGCTGACCAACGAAATCTTCGGCAAGCTCATCGAGCCTAAGCTCATTCAGCCGACCTTCGTCACGCACCTGCCCAAGGAACTTTGCCCGCTCGCGAAGATCACCTTGGACGACGCGAGCACGATTGACGTGTTCGAGTTGATCATCGGCGGCATGGAAGTCGCGCCCGCCTATTCGGAGCAAAACGATCCCGACGTGCAGCGCGCGATGTTTGAAGCGCAGGCCGGCGAAGAGAAACAGAACATCGATCAAGATTTCCTGCTCGCCCTAGAACACGGCATGCCGCCCGCTGGCGGCATGGGGATCGGCATCGACCGCCTGTGCATCCTCCTCACGGGTGCCGAGAGCATCCGCGACGTGATCCTCTATCCGCAACTGCGCCCGGGAGCCTGAAAAAGCTGAAAGGCTAAACGGCTGAAGGACTGAAGGAGCAAACGCCCTTTCACACCTTATTCAGCCCTTCAGCTTTTCAGTCCTTCAGATTTTTCCTCCATGCCTTGGTATCTTTATCTCGCCCTGAAGCAGCTCTTCCCGACCGGGAAGCGGCTGTCTTTTTTCACGGCGATCTCGATCCTCGGCGTCGCGTTGGGCGTGGCCACGCTCGTCGTCACCAACAGCGTCATGGGTGGTTTCGGTTACGAAATCCGTCGCATGATCATCGACACACAAGGCGATGTGCAGATCCGTGCGCGCGGCCTGATCGAGCAACCTGAATCACTGCTCACAACCGTCGCCAAGGTCCCCGGTGTCGTTGGTGTGACTCCGTTTGCCGAGGGCGTGGGCATGCTGGAATACGGACGCAAACCCGCGTTCCCGATCATCCAGGGCGTCGATGTCAACCGCGTGAACGACGTCGTGCCGCTCAACCGCTTCATTCAAGTCGGCCGCCTCGACGAACTGGATGACGACACGGTTATCATCAGTTCGCAGCTGGCTTATTCGCTCGGCGTGCAGATCGGCGGGAAGGTCACGATCTCGTCTCCGCTGCTCATCGAGCGGCTGAAAAACGACGAGGTGTTTCTCCCTCGCGAACTCGTCATCGTTGGGATCTTCGAGATCGGCCATCAGCAGCTCGACAGCAACACCGTGTTGGTGACGCTCCGCCGGATGCAGGACCTCTACGGTCTCGGCGACGCGGTTCATGGGATCAACGTGAAGATCGCCGAAAACCTGGATGCGGATTCGATGGCCACGCGGATCAACGCTGTGTTGCCCGCACAGCCCGAAACGCGCGCTCGCTCCTGGATCGAGGCCAACAGCGAGTTCCTCTTCGTGCTGCAAATGGAGAAGAACCTCGTTTCGATTCTGCTCCTGTTCATCATTCTGGTGGCGTCGTTCTCAATCATGAGTTCGCTGCTGACCACGGTGGTGCGCAAGACCCGCGAGATCGGTTTGCTCGGTGCGCTGGGTGGCCACCCGCGTGAAATCGCCGCGTGTTTTTGTGTGCAAGGGTTCTTGATCGGCCTGATCGGGACCGCGAGTGGCTTGGCCCTCGGCTTTGGTTTTCTACAGGTGCGCAACGACATCCTGCTGCTGTTTACCAAGCTCACCGGTAGCCAGGAAACGCTCGAACGCTTTTATCAATTCAGCAACGTGCCCGCGCACATGGAGTCCGCCGACCTGGTCGTGATCATCGTCGGCACCATCGTAATCTCCACCTTGGCGGGGATTTTCCCGGCGTGGCGCGCATCAAAACTCAAACCCGTGGAGGCGCTGCGCAATGAGTGATCGTTTAAAAGGTAGGAGCCCATTCATGGGCGATTCCCGGTGGTCGCCTGCCCAACATCGCCCACCAGTGGGCTCCTACCTTTCGGAGGACTCACCATGAATGCCCCCATCCTCTCCGCCTCCGGTCTGCATAAAACCTACCTCAGCGGCGAACGCCGTCTGGAGGTCCTGCACGGCGTAAGCGTCGCCGTGGCCGAAGGCGAAAGCGTTTCGATTCGCGGCGAATCGGGCTCGGGCAAGTCAACGCTGCTCCACTTGCTCGCCGGCCTCGACGCGCCCGACTCGGGCTCGGTTTGCTGGGAGGGTGATCTCGATACCGGTGCGAGTCGCCGCGCGCGTTTCCTCGGCATGGTTTTCCAGTCGTTTTACTTGATCCCCGAACTCGACGCGTTGGGCAACGTGCTCATGGCTGCGCGCGTCGCCGGCAAGGTCGGTGCCGCTGAAAAAAGCCGTGCGGCTGACCTGCTCGCCCGCGTTGGCCTGGCGGAACGCGCGCATCACCTCCCGTCGCAGCTCTCCGGCGGGGAACGCCAACGGGTCGCCGTCGCGCGGGCGCTCATGAACTCGCCGCGCCTCATTCTGGCCGACGAACCCACCGGCAATCTCGATGAGAAAACCGGCGACTCCATCATCGACCTGTTGCTGAGTTTATGTGCCGAGCAACGCATCGCCCTCGTGCTCGTCACGCACAACGCCGCCCACGCCAACCGCACGAGCCGCACGCTCTTCATGCGTGACGGTGCGCTGCAATAAGCGGAGTTTTGACCACAGATAACACAGATGAGCACAGATAAAGACCCGATCATGCATTGCTTCTGCCCTCCGGTATCTGTGCCCATCTGTGTCATCTGTGGTTAACTTTCCTCTAATAATCTACCCGTGAGCCTCTTCTCTTCTCCCAAACCTAAGATCAAATGCGGCGTCGCCGGCGTCGGCTCACTTGGCCAGCATCATGCGCGCATCTACGCCGCGTTGCCCAATGTGGAATTCATGGGTATCTACGAGGCTAGCGATGAGCGCGCGAAGGAGATTTGCGAACGCCACAACTGCCGCCGCTTCGCCACCATCGAGGAACTCGGCGACGCGTGTGATGCGATCTCCGTCGTCGTGCCCACCGATAAACACGAACTCGTCGCGCTTCCGTTGCTCGCGAAGAAGTGCCACCTGCTCATTGAAAAACCCATCACCGCCACGCTCGCCGAGGCGGAACGGGTGTTAGCCGCCGCGCAGGCGAACGGTTGCATCGTGCAGGTCGGCCACATCGAACATTTCAACCCGGTGATGAGTTTCATGGAAAAACACATCGACCGTCCCGGCTACATCACCGCCGAGCGCCTCGCACCTTACACGCCGCGCGGCACCGAGGTCGGCGTCGTCCTCGACTTGATGATCCACGACATCGGTATCGTGCTCGCGCTGGTTAAGTCGCCGATCCGCAAAATCGACAGCGTGGGCATCAACGTGCTCTCGAAGACCGAAGACATCGCCAACGCGCGCATCGAGTTTGAGAGTGGTTGCGTGGCCAACCTGAGTGCCAGTCGAATGAGCCTCAAAAAAAATCGCGAGATCCGCATCTTCCAGGACAACGCCTACCTCTCGCTCGATTTCATGAACCAGAAAGGCCACCTAGTTAAAAAGAACGACCTCATCGCCTACGGTGTGAAACTCAAGGTGGGCTTGGCCAAGGCGGGCGACGCCAGTTCGATCCCGGTTCAGGATATTCCGATTGAGAAAGACGAGCCGTTGAAACTGGAGCTCATGCATTTCACGGAGAGTGTGGCTGCGCGCACGCAGCCGAAGGTCGGTGCGTGGCTGGGCAAGACCGCGCTTGAAGTAGCGATTCAAATCACCGAGCAGATCAAGGCGGCGCAGAAGTGATGCGTGGTTGCCGGGGTTCTGAAAGTGGCACGGGCATCTTGCCCGTGGGATCGGGTGATGAGGCCCGGATCATGGGCGGGACGCCCATGCCACATTCAATCCGCCGCCTGCGTGTCACCGGTCGAGCGTCAGAAACGTATAGCGCCACTCGCCGTCGCTGCTCTCCCGCCGCGAACTTTCGCGCGTGAAGTGCTGGCGCCACTCCGGGAAAAACGTATCGCCGTCCGCGATCGTGGCATGCACCAGCGTAAGGTGGAGTCGGTCGGCCAAGCGGAGGCCTTCTTCGTAGACGCGTTGTCCGCCGCACAGGTAGATGTCACCTCGAAGCTTCTGCGCCAAGGCGATGGCGTTCGTGAGGCTGCGAACCGCGTGCGCGCCCGGCGAGATTTTTTCGGGATCGTGCGTGATGACGATCACGTCGCGACCCTTCACACTGCTCGGCCATTCGCCGAACGAGCGAGAGCCCATGATGACAGTGTGACCGCACGTTTGCTCGTGGAAGAAGCGGGTGTCTTCCGGGATCGACCACGGCAGACCGCCGGCGCGTCCGATCACGCGGTTCTCGGAGCAGGCGACGATGAGATGAATCGGTTTGGCCACAGCGAAAACAAGTAGTTGAGAAGTTTGGCGTGGGAGCGAGCTTGCTCGCGATGTTCGATCCACGCGAAGCGAGCTCGCTCCCACGTCGGCGGACCGCAGTTATGCCGCCAGTTTCACCGGCACGGCGGCGCGTTCAAAGCCGGCGGCGGCCAGCAGGGGTTCCGGCGTCATTGCGCCGAGTCGGCCCACCCAGCGATCAGGCACGACTTCGAGTCGCGTCGCGAACTGGGTGGCGATGTCGTTGTAATAACCGCGGGCCAAGGCGATGCGCTGCTCGGTCTCGACGAGTTGATCATGCAACCCGGCGAAGGCCGGTTGCGCGGTGAGCTGCGGATACTTTTCCATGATGATGCGGACCTGCCCGACGAGACCCGCGAAATCGGGTCCGCTGACACCCGGCGGGGTGGCAGTGGCCTGAGTGCGCAACGCAGCCAGCGCCTCCTGCACCTCCCGTTCGTGGGAACCGAGCGCGGCGACCGAGGCCGCCAGGCGCGGGATCAGATCATGCCGGCGCTTGAGTTGCACATCGATGAGCGACCAGCCTTGGCGCACGCGTTCGCGCACGCCCACGAGGCTGTTGTAAACCATCCAAACCCAGCCGGCGGCCCAGGCGGCCAGGTAAACCGTCGGCGGAAGCAATGCGATTCCTGCGGACGGCAGACCGGCGACCGGCGCGTCGAAAGCAACCAGGAGCAAGGGCACACTGCTGATAAGCAGGCCGACTGCCCACCAAAGCCATGACCAGCCCGCGAGGCCTGAACGCACCTTTTCCTCCGTGCGCGTTGAAATGATAAACTCGCTGTCCTTTAACGCTGCGATCTCGGGCGCGACGACGTCGGCGCGTTCGCGGGCGGAGCCCACGATGTAGAGCGGCGCGTGCAGCGGGATTCCGTTCTCAACGAAGCGGCGCACGTGATCCGAATGACCGACCGCGTTGGAGGGGCCCTTGTGATAGTAGAGCGGATTTCCACGGGAAACGGTCTCCGAGAAAAACGTCACCGTCTCCAAGTTTGCGCCCTGAGGTCGCACGAGCACAGATCCCGTTTCGTCGCGCAGGAAAAACGGCGTGCTTTCGCCCCCGTGCGCCATGGTGGTCCAGCCGCTTTCGGTGCGCGTGCGAGTTTGCCGGCGGCCTTTGGCATCGGTGTAGGATTCCGTCACGGTGCGCGACCAGCGTTCGTCGACGCTCCATGTGTAGTGCACGCACGGTGTGTTCGCGAGGTAGCTGGTAAAGGTCGCTTCGCTCTCGGCGGTGCCTTTGACCTCGACCAGGCCGATGAACACACCGCGGACCTTCGACGTGGGCAAGTCGTGAAACAGTCGATGCCGCCGCCGCAGCCGCAGACTGCCCCAGAGGCAGAGCAGGCTGAGGAAGACGCCGACGAGCGGACCCCAGAAACGGACCTCGTTCATGCGTGAACGCGACCAGAGGCCCGCGTTAACCGCGAGACAAGTTTACGAACCCACAATCTGCCATTCGAGTAGGCCGCGAGCTCGCTCGCGCTCCGAACCGCGCCTGCGAGCAGGCGGCCTACATTGCTACCTACCGAACCGCGCCTGCGAGCAGGCGGCCTACATTGCGGCCTACATTGAGGCTTGGCCCGCAGGGTGGGCGAACGCCATAAGAAGTCACCCCTCTCTATGCTCGCCTGCCGCAACCTCACCGTCCGCCCCCGTTCGGGCGCGGCCGCGCTTGTTCATAATGCGACCGCTCAATTTTCCGCCGGAGGCCTGCACGCGCTGATCGGTCCCTCGGGCTGCGGTAAGACGACCTTATTGAAGGGTATTCTGGACATCCTGCCGTCCGAGGGAGAGGTGAGGCTCCACGGGCGCGTTCTTGCCTCGCGTGCGGAGCTTTTGAGCGAAGTGGCGTTTGCCCCGCAGTTCAGCATCGCCCACGGGAAGCTCACCGTTTCGGAGGCGGTGGGCAGCGCGCTGAAGTTGTATCAGAAAATTGACGACGCGACGCTGGCTGCCCGGAACGCCGAGTTGCTCCAGTTGGTCGGACTCGGCGAACGGGCCGACACGTGGGTTGAAAAACTCAGTGGCGGCCAACTGCGCCGCCTCGGTCTCGCGCTTGAACTCACCACCGATCCGACCTGCCTGTTGTGCGACGAGGTGACCAGCGGTCTTGATCCGCGTTCGGAGGATCAAATCCTCGCGGTGTTGCGGGCTTTGGTGGAGCAACGCGGCAAGACGGTGGTCTGCGTCATTCACAACCTCGCGAAGCTTGCCCAGTTCGACACCGTGACGGTCGACTTCGAGGGCTCGGTGGTGTGGCAGGGCCCGCTGGCGGCCATGTTGGATCACTTCGCCATCGCCGATGCGTTGGAGCTCTACGACTGCTTGAGCGAACAGGCGCGCGAGCATTGGCAGGAGCGCTGGGCCGCCGTATCCGCGAACACGGCGGACGGCGATACGGTGGACGGCGACCTCCGGGCGCCGTCGGTTCGCGCTCCGGAGACGGCGCTCGGTGATCGTCGTCCACCGGCTGAGCGGCCATCCGGGCTATCCCAGCTCGGCACGTTGCTTGCGCGCCGGTGGCGGTTGTTGGTGCGTGACCGGGGCTACTTGTTGCTCACGTTGGCGATCACGTTTGGTTTTCCCTGTCTGGTGGTGATTTTTGCCCTCGGCGGGTTGCCGCAGATGAAGGGACTGGCGTTGGAGAACACGGGCGGGTTTTTGGAAACGTTGCAGGCGCGCGCGGCCTACCGGCAAGCGGCGGCGGAGACGGCGACGCTCGTTTCGGGCCTGATCATTTTCCAGGTTATCCTGCTCTGCCTGATGGGTAGTAACAACGGTGCCCGGGAAATCGCCGCCGAGCGCACGCTCTATGAAAAGGAACGCATGTCGGGCCTACGCCCTGCGGCCTATGCGTGGTCGAAGCTGATCTACACGGCGCTTCTCGGGGCGGCGCAGGGAGCATGGATGACGGTTTTCGTGAAGGTCTTGTGCGAGTTCCCGGGCGGGTGGGGTGCGCAGCTGGCGGTGTTGAGCGCGACGGGTGCCTCGATGAGCGTCGTCTGCCTTGGGTTGTCGGCTATGTTGTCGTCGCCGGACAAGGCGTCGCTGCTTTCAATTTATTTGGTGGGCTTCCAGCTGCCGCTATCCGGCGTGGTGCTGGCGCTCCCGGCCGCGTTGGTGTGGACGGTGCGGCCGTTTATCGCGACATATTGGGGCTGGTCGGGCTACTTGATGGCCATGACGGAGTCCCGGTTTTACGACGCGGTCGTTATGTTGGACAAGGGTTGGTTATCGCCCCCGGCGGTGGCAGTGGCGGTGTTGGGCGTGCACTTTCTCGCCGGGGCAACCTTCGTGTTTTGGGGTTGCCAGAAAAAGTGCTGGCCGTGAGCGTCTTTGTCCACCCCATGCCGTTGTCGCCGATTTGTTTTGTGACTCGTTTTTTGATCCCTGCGGCTCTTTTGGCCCTGCTTTTTGCAACTACGGGCTGCGGTCCTTCCGGCGAGCCGTTTCCTGTCCGTGAATTTCTCTCCGCCCCCGATAACCTCCAAGGCAATCGGTATGAACTGGAGGGCGAGATTGATGCCCAGCTGAGTTGGCGCGAGGGCGTCGGACGGATCATCGCTGTGCGCACGCTGCGGGGTGACGCGCGTTTGCCGGTGTTCATCGCGGATTCCCTGAAAGCAAACCTGCTCGTCGCGCAGCGTTACCGTTTCGAGGTGACCGTGCGCAAGGGCGGGCTCCTTTACGTTGAGCGGCTGAAAAAACTCTGACCATGCGTCGTCTTACCCTGCTTCTTGCCCTGGCGTCCGGCGTTTCAGTTCTTAACGCGCAAGACGCTCCCTCCGGTCCGACCGGTCCGGCCACAGCCGCGGCCGCCAAGGCGACCGAAACCCGTCCGGACAGTCGTGCCGGCGCGGCCGAGTCGCAGTCCCGCGCGGTCAATGTCAACAGCATGGAGAGCGGCACGCTGCTCCAGATCATCAACAAGGCGTTCGACGCGAACTCGGACTCCATCGATCCCGAAACCGGCACGATGACGTGGAAAGGCCACACCTACGATGTCGGCCAGTTTCGCGTGTTCCGCGGCCGTTTTGAGCGCTACCTCGCGTTGCCCGTCACCCGCGACCAGGATCTTTACGGGGCAACGCTCGACGAGATCTTTAAACTCCTCTCGACCCGCACCGCCGATGGCTCGCAGGACGGCGTCGTCGAAGCCTGGAAACTCCTGTATCGGGCATCCGAATACGAGCCCGACGGCGGTAACAGTCTTGGTGTCGCCAACCAGATTTTCAACGCCTGGCGCATCCGTGACGAGAAGCAGGCGTTCAGCGTCACCCAGAACGAGCTAGACCGCATCCGTCGCCAGCAAGCGGCCAGCGTTGTTTATGCGGGCGACGCTTTCGCCAGTTCCGCCGGGCGCAGCGCCTCCGATGCCATCGCCGGCTCGGCACTCATGGGCGGACTCAACACCGGCTCGTCCGACAGCAATTCCAACTCGAGTAACTCGAACTCCGGCGGCGGGAGTGCCAACGGCAGCGTGAGTTCCGGTGGCACCACGGTGACGGCGGGCGGCCGAGGGAACAACCAGTCGGGTGGCGGGAGCAACAGTTCCGGCCAGGCGAAACAGACCATCGGCACGGGCAACACGGTCGGCCCTCTCGGGCAGATCTTCCGCTCCCGCGAACTCGCCGAGACTGAAGCCAAGATCAAGTCGCTCGAGGCGGCTGGTCTGCTTTCGGTGACCCAGGCCAAGCTCCAGTTTCAGAGCCAGATCATGAGCTTGTTTTTGCAGCGCCGCTTTCAGCATGCGCTCATCGCTTCCAGTTTTTACCGCTACATTTTCAAAGGCTCTCACCAGAACCTCGAAGTGGGCAAAAAGGAGCTCTCGTCCTTTCTTCCGTCCAGTGATCTCGCGATGACGGTCGAGACGATCGAGTTCCTATCCCGCGAAGCGATCAACGACGTGAACAGCGGCATGGCGGCCGTTCGCGCCAACTATGATGATGGCCGCAAAATCGCCGCGCTCGAACGCCTCCAGGAAACCTTTTTCTTGGGCGAATACCTGCCGGCGGTCGCGCAGTTCGAGCCCGCCCGCAAGACGGAATTGCTCACCCTCTACCGCAAGGCCGACGAGGCCAAGAAACTCGCCGACCTGCGCGACTTCGATGCCGTCATCGCTCTGACCGAGGAGATCGGCACGCTCACTAAGGATTTCCGTGCGCCCGAGGTCAGTGCTGCGGTCCGCTCCGCCCAACGCATGAGCACGCTTTCACTCAACGCCGCGCAGCAGGCCGCCGCCGCCGGGGACTTCAACCGCGCCCAGGAATTTGTCGAGAAGGCGGCGCAGCTCTGGCCGCTGAATCCGTCGATCAGAAACTACACCGAGAACATGGCCTCTCAGGCCGACCTCGGAACGCAGGCCGCCTTGATTTTCGATGAAGCGTTTAAGCGCGACGACTATCGCCGCATCTACGAGCGCCGGGCCGAGTTCGCCGCAGGGTTTCTCAACGACAAGGTGCGCGCGCCGCAGCTCAAGGGCGTCATCGACCGCATGGCTCGCGTGGAAATCTACCTCGCGCAGACCGAAGAACTGCTGGCGCAGAACAACGCGTTTTCAGCATGGGAAGCGTTGTCTGCTGCGACGGCGTTTGCTCCTAACGATGTGATTCTGAATCAGCGCATGGCTCAGTTGGCACCCCGCGTTGCTGAGTTTATCGGACGCCTGGATCAGGCGAAGCGCTACGAAGCGGATGAGCGCTACGCGGCGAGTCTCACGCAATACCTCGCGGCGCAGGACATCCATCCTGCCAGCCAGATCGCCCGCACCGGCCTGACGCGCATCAGCGACCACATTATGACACAACTCGCGGTGGAAGCACCGGCGGCGGTGATAAAATAGGCCATCACGACGAGAGGATTCTCTTGATTATCGGAGATTTCCCGTAGTTACAAAACAAGTGTTTCCTCGCTTGGTTTTTAGACGTCTCAAAGATAGCTCTGGTTAGCTTCAATCTCTTACCCCACATGATTAAAATCGATGCTCCTGATTTGGCGATTTACGTAAAATCGCAGCGCGGCGGTCCGTTGTTAACAATCCTGGATGAAGTCCGGGATTTGGTTTTCATCAAAGACACCGAGGGCTGTTTTGTTTTTAGTAATCGAGCGCACTTGATGCATCTCGGACGCACCGAGGCGCAGGTGATTGGGAAGAATGATTTCGACCTGTTTCCGTCGCGATTGGCCGAATCGTTTTACGCCGCCGAGACGCATCTGTTTGAGACGCAGATTCCGGTCATTCGCATGCAGGAGTCCGTGGATGCACAGGGCCATAAATTTTACTCCACTGCGATCAAGATGCTCGTGTGCGATCAACGCGAAAAGGTCTTGGGCTTGATCGGCAGTGTGCATCGCATCCCGGCGCAAGACTCGATGGATATGGAGGCATCGAAGGCGCACATCATGTCGGTCTTGCGCAATCAACCGGGTGTCACGCCCAGTCAGTTGAAGGCGTTCGAGGCGACCTTGCCCGGCGTGTTGGCAAACCGGTGATCGCCTGATTTTGCCGGGGGCGGTGCGCAGGAGCGAGGCGCTGGCCCGGTTCAATGCAGGGTGGAGGCGGGGTCTCCCGACCCCGTGATGAAGGCGCGACCGGGAGGTGCCGACCCCGTGACGAAGGCGGGACCGGGAGGTCCCGCCTCCATTTGGGCACGAAAAAGCCGCGCCTTTTGCAATGCGCGGCCTGGATTTGTCCGGTTAGGAGCGCGCAGCTTACTCCTTGGCTGGAACGATGCTGATGCTCACGACCTCGACGCGGTCGATCGGGGTGCTCTTCTCGCCGCCGCCGCCATGGGTGGTCGGGAGGTTGGCGATTTTTTCGAGAACGTCGTCGCCGGCGACAACTTGGCCGAACGCGGTGTATTGTTTGTCCAGGAAACGCGCGTCGCCGTGGCAGATGAAAAACTGGCAGCCGGCGGAGTCGGGGCTGGCCGCGCGGGCCATCGAGAGGACGCCACGCACGTGGGCCTTCGCGCTGAACTCCGCCTTAATCTTATAGCCGGGGTCGCCGGTGCCGGGGATGCCGCGCGCGCCCTTCTTGGTGTTGGGGCAGCCACCTTGGACCATGAAGCCCTTGATGATGCGGTGGAAGGCAGTGCCATCGTAGAACTTGTCTTTGGCGAGCTTCTTAAAGTTCTCGACGGTCTTGGGGGCGACGTCGGACCAGAAGGCGACGGTCATTTCCCCGTGGGAAGTCTTGATGATGGCTTGTTCGTTGGCGGTGGTGCTCATGGTGAAAAGAACCAACCAAGCTCCGGTATGAGGTTCGCGCAAGCCTCTAACCCGCCTTCGTGCGCCGCGCTATGGCGTGGCCCGCCCGCAATAAGCCGTCTGGAGCTAACGGGCAGAGTTTTCACCACGAAACCCACGAAATACACGAAACCGATCCCTCCGACTTTCGTGTATGGCGTGTGTATCGTGGTTAACTGGTTTGTGGCTGGTTAGTTTTTGGAGTTTGGCCTTTTGAGGTTTGGGATTTCAGTGATGAGCGATGCCTTATTTCGATTACAACGCCACCACCCCGCTTGCTCCGGTCGCTCGCGAGGCCTGGTTGCGCGCGCAGGATGAGGCGTGGCAAAACCCGTCGAGTCCGTATCGCACAGCGGTGCAGGTGAAGATCCGCCTCGAAGCGGCGCGCGAGAAATTCGCCATCTTGCTCGGCGGCGCCGCCGAGAGCTACGTGTTCACCTCGGGAGCGACTGAAGCCGCCAACCTGGTTTTGGCGTGGTGGGCGAAGACTTTGCCCGCCGATGCGTTGATCGCCGTGAACCCCACCGAGCACCCGTGCGTGCTCGAACCGGCGCTGCATTTTTTCGGCGACCGCGTGCGCTGGCTCCAAGTCGATGCAGCCGGAATCGTCGACGTCGCCACCCTGAAGGTTTGTCACCTATTAAGTGACAAACCGCATCGGGTCGCGGCGAGCTTGCTCGATGGAGAGTCACGGAAAGGGAGTAACCCAATAGGTTACTCGGGATCGAAGGTGGCGGCGGTGGTCGTGATGGCGGCGAACAATGAAACCGGGGTGTTGCAGCCTTGGGCGGAGATCGCGGAGGCGTGTCGTGCGGCGGGTGTGGCGTATCTGTGCGACGCCTCGCAGTGGCTCGGAAAACTTCCGGCGGGCGCGATCGGCGGTGACGGTTTTGTCATCGGTGCCGGTCACAAGTTCGGCGGACCGAAGGGTGTGGGTTTACTCAAACTGGCTCCGCAGTCGGAAGGGTTGCGTGGTCAGCTCGGCGGCGGACAGGAACGCGGTCACCGCGGTGGCACGGAGGATTTTCCGGGGATCGCGGCCATGGGTGCGGCGCTCGCCGAGGCGGAGCAAAAAAAGGTGTTCCTGGAGACCGAACGACTGCGTTGGCGTGATGATTTTGAGAACGCGGTGGCGGCTGCGGTGCCGGGTGTGCGGGTGGTCGCGGCGGGTGCGGACCGGCTTTGGAATACCGTGTCGTTGATCATGCCGTTCGCGGCTAACACGCGGTGGGTCACGCGGCTCGATAAACGCGGTTTCCAAGTCTCGACCGGCTCGGCGTGCGCGACGGGCAAAGGCGGGCCGTCGCACGTGCTGGCGGCGTTGGGTTTCGACGCCGAAGAGGCAAAACGCGCGGTGCGCGTGAGCTCCGGCTGGGAGACGACCGAGGCCGACTGGCAGGCGCTGGCGGCGGCGTTGGGCGAGGTGGCGGCGGAGGTGCGCTGAGGGCGCGAGAGGACGGGAAGACCTTGGGCACGGCTGCTGATTGAGCTTCAGCGGCGGCCGTGTTGGCACCTTAGGGCGACGTATTCGATCTTGGTGACCGGCAGAAGGAGCGATTCCCAGATGTCGCCGGCTCCTCCTCGGCCTGAGAATAACACGGCGAACTCGGCGCGTTCAGTGAGGAGCACGATGTTCGCCTTGTGCGCTACGCCGGCCGCTTCGATGAACTCGAAGTAAAGCCGCCGGTGCGAATCCGCCGCGTAAAAAACTAACGACCCGGTCTGCGGGGTCGCGATAACGAGGTCTCGAACAAGGCGAGGCAAGTGATCCAAACCGCATGGGTTGCTGTGAAGGCGAAGAAACGACGTGAGTTGCGCGGGGGGCATCATTTGCTGGCGCTCCAAGGTGCGGCGATGCCGGGAAGTGCGCCCGGAATGCGAGGGCGTGTGAGTTTTCTGATCCAATGCAGCGAGCCCATGAAGCCGTAGGCGCCGAAGCCCGCCATCGCGAGTTGACCGACGCGGTCTTTCTTCGATTTCTGACTAAAAACAGCCATGACGCTGCCAATGGCAAGGGTGCCACAGATGAGCAGGGTCGCCACGAGGATGTGTTTTGTGAGAAAGGCGAATAGCGCTTTCCAGACCGAACGATTAGCCCGCCACGCGTCGAAGGCGGACAAGCAGATCAGCGCGAAAAAAAGAACCCGGAGTGCCAAGATGGTGCCGGGTTCGAGTTGGGTCATTGCCCATGCGCCAAGAATGACGGGAAGGAGCAGGAAGGTTAAGGCGAGGTCGGTCTTTCCGGAGTAGGCATACATGGCGTTGTAGAATTACCAGGGATTCTACGCGCCGGGCTGGACGGGCCGTGTCTAGGGGGAAAGATCGTGGGAAAAAATCTTCCGCGTGGACGCCGGCTGTCCAAGGCGGCGGGTAAGCGGGGCCGGGGGCGAAGCACCCTTTCGGTCCGTCGGCGAAGCGGGGTTGTCGATTTAAGTGGTGCACAAAAAACCCACCGAAAAATTTGGCGGGCTGATTGGGCGGTGTTTCTGAGATCCCTCAGGACGTCGAACTCTGCGAGTGAGAGGGCAAGCAGGCTGGGCCGGCGTTGTCCTCGGCGGCACGACCCGCTGGGTCGCCTCCATCTCGGCCGCCTTGGCAGAGCCCGCTTTCCCTCTCACGCCGACCTGATTTATTTCAGAAACACGCCCTTAAGGAGAGGTTCTGAATTCACGCGTTATTCCGTGGGGATGAGGTCGAATTCCCCTGAGTCGATATCGGCCTTGAGTAATGGGAGGTATTTTTTGAGCTGGGCATTGAACGCCGGATTTTTTGGGCTGAGGTTGACACCGACTGCGTCTTTTTTGTCGCGGTAGAAGAGTAAAAACAGGACCCCGTTAGAGACCGCCAACAGGAAAACGACGCGCCGATGGCCTGAAGGGGACGTAGCGTAGGTTTTCAGGAGTCGTGTGCCGGGAGGTAGGCCCTTGCCTGTGATAGGGGTAGCGAGCGCAACGCGCGCCGACCGCATGATGACGTTCCTGGCATCGTCGGGGATGGATTCGCCGAATTCTTTTTTACGTATCTTGTGCGAGACTACGATTGGCATGATCAGCGTTCGCGGCGGTTCCACGCGGTGGCAATTTCATCCATCTGTTTTTGCATGTCGGCATTGACCGCGATTGCTTCAACCCGGATGGAAGAAGCCTCGAGGGGAAAGGGGATGCTACGGGTTTGAACAACGCGGGTGAGGTAGAGGCGGACGGCGGTGGGCAGATCGAGACCGATGTCAGCAAGGACGGAGTCGGCGTCAGCGCGGAGCTCA
>JANODO010000080.1:0-2336 GCA_031412735.1 Rariglobus sp.
TCCACCCTGAGCACGGTCTGGCAGGATGTCGTCTCCACGACCTCGAAGGGCTGGGAATTCGCGCTCACCGCCAACCCCACGCGGCAATGGCGCATCACGCTCAACGGCAGCAAGCGCGGCGACAACACCACCAGCGCCCGCGGCGTCTACATCAACCAATACATGGCGCAGTATATCCCGATCATCAAGGCGCGCCCGGAGTGGCAGCCGCTCGATGCCCAGGGTGTCACCGTCGCCCAGCGCGTGATCGATCTCGAGAACACGCTCGTGAATTTCAACGCCATCCGCAACAGCCCCTCCGCCAATTTCGCCGCCAACTGGACGCTGAATCTGATCCAGACCTACGAGTTCGCGCGCGAAACGAAAATCGCCGGCGTGCCGCTGAACGGCTTTTCCCTCGGCGGCAGCATGAACGCCCGCGGCAAGGCGATCAACGGCTTCGCCGTGGACTCCCGCCTCGTGCTCGATCCCACCTCGCCCTACCACGCGCCCGCCAACCTCAACTTCGGCGGCTGGATCACCTACAAACGGAAACTCTTCAGGAACCGCATCGACTGGCGCCTGCAGCTGAACGTCCGAAACCTCCTCGACGAAAACACCGTCTTCCCGCTCATCAAGGTCGACTCCCGCGACGGCCGCCACACGCCGAGCACCGCCGTCTACAATCTGCGGGAGCCGCGGACTTATCTTTTCACGAGCGCGTTTCGGTTCTGACGGTGCACGTGGACAAGGCGACTCGTATCGTGTCCGTGAGCGCCCTCCCACAGCTCCGCGCACCGCCTTACCGCCCGGCAGTGTGCTGCGGCACGTTCAGGGCCGTTGCGCGATTTGAAGCTGATCCCCAATTACGCGGAGCTTCAGGCGCAGCGGAGCTTCCTGACTGAAAGCGACAAGTTTGGCGATGAGCTTCTCACGTTCGTCAGCCGGCACCCCGTGCTGCTCAAGGTAGAACATGTAGCCGCCTAGCGCCTCTGCGGAGAGCGGAGTGGCTCCCAGCAGCTGAATCGGCGGGCTCACGAGTCCACGCGAGTCGATCGGGACGTGCATCACATAGGGAGCGAGTGCCGTGACTTCCGCGAGGGTCGGGCGACTTTCAAATTTCTCCCGAAACAACGCGGCGTGGTAGGCGGATTGGCTGAAGTCCAATAAGCGAAAAACCCGAAACCCGCCGCCTGCACCTTCAAGCGAAACATAGTAGCCTCCCCATGCGATATCGACATCGGTGCCATCGCGATCGGCGTCGGCACCGAAAATTTTGCGCAGGACAGACTTCATGAGAGGGCAACGCGCCGCAGCGAGCGTTGCGCGCTTCTTTTTGGTTTCAAGACGGTATTCTGCTCCGCACGTGCCGCTCCCATTCTCATTGAGGCACTGTGATTCGCCTTCTGAGCCGATGCTGTCTTTAACCCGCCTCCACGGCGCGGACGAACTCGATATTCCATTCGCCGCCCGCCCCGGTTTCATCCACGGTCCGATCCTATCATGAACCCCACCCGTGTGTTTGTTTACCCTGCTCTGCTGAGCGCGTCGCTTGCCGTCGCCGGTCTCCAAGCCCAAGTCGCCCCGGCCGCCCCTGCTGCGACGCCCGTCACGCAGACCACACCGAAGGACGAGGCCATCATCCTCAGCCCGTTCTCCGTCAACGCCAGCTCCGACACCGGCTACGCCGCCACCAGCACGCTCGGCGGCACGCGGCTCAAGAGCGAACTGCGCGACGTCGCCTCGCAGATCGACGTGATGACCTCCGAGTTTCTCGACGACATCGGCGCGCTCACGCTCGACGAGGCGCTGCGCTACTCGATGAACATCGAGTCGAGCGACGAGAACTTCACGCCCGGCACCGACCCGAACACCAACGGCGTCTTCTCCTCCGCCTACGGCAGCCGCACCCGCGGGCTCAGCCGCTCGAACAACACGCATGATTTCTTCGAGACCAACGTCCCGCTCGACACCTACAACACGGGCAAGCGCTTCACCCTCGTCTCCGGCTCCAACGCGATTCTCTTCGGCGCCGGATTCGCCGGCGGCACCAACGACGTCGCCTTTGACCGGCCCGACCTGCGCAAATTTTCCGGCAACACCACGATCCGCGCCGACTCGAACGGCAGCCTGCGCACTTCGCTCAACCTCAGCCAGCCCCTGATCAAGAATCTCCTCGGCCTGCGCGTCGCCGGCCTGCGCGCCGACGAGCGCGACTACCGCGAGGGCGTCGGCTCCAAGACCGACCGGCTCTACACGTCGCTGATGTTTCAGCCCCACAAGCGCGTCGCCGTGCGCGGCTGGCTCGAGAAATACGAGTCGCGGCAGCGCAACGCCGCCAACACCCTCGTCGCCGA
>JANODO010000081.1:0-34859 GCA_031412735.1 Rariglobus sp.
CCGTTGTCCGTCGCGGGGTTGGTCTGTTGACTCTCTCCCGCACCGAAGGCCATCAGCACCGCGTGGGTTTTCACCACTTCATCCGTCAGATCACTGATGAGCCCGCTGGAAACCACGGTGCCGCGGTCCATCGCAAAATAACAATCCCCGACATCGCGGCAGAAATCGACGTATTGCTCGACGAGGAGAATCGCGAGCGTGCCGTCGGATTTGAGGACTTTGAGCGTGTCGCCGATCTGGTCGATGATGGACGGCTGGATGCCTTCGGTGGGCTCGTCGAGGATGAGGAGCTTCGGCTTGGTTAGCAGCGCCCGGCCGATGGCGAGCTGTTGCTGTTGTCCACCTGAGAGGACGCCGCCTTTACGGGCGAGCATCTCTTTGAGGACCGGGAAAAGCGTGAAGACGCGGTCAAGCGCTTCGCGGGCCTCGGTGCCTTTGCGTCCGTGGACGACCAGGCCGACGCGGAGGTTTTCCTCGATGGTGAGATGCGGAAAGATGTCGCGGCCTTGGGGAACATAACCGATGCCGGCGCGGGCGCGGGCGTCGGCGGGGAGTGTGTCGATGCGTTTGCCGTCGAGCGTAATCGTGCCGGCGCGGATGGAGCGCATGCCGGTGATCGAACGCAGCGTGGTGGTTTTGCCGACGCCGTTGCGACCCATGAGGGCGACGAGTTCGCCGGAGCGGACTTCGAGCGTCACGCCGCGCAGGATGCGCGAGCCGCCGATGTCGGTCTCGACTTGCGATACGTGGAGCAGCGGAGGCGGAGTGATCTCGGTGATGAGAGAAGAACGTGAAGTGGTTTCCGTGTGCATGGAGTCGGGTTTATTTACCGCCACTTTTTCCGCGACCGAGATAGACTTCGCGGACCTTGGGGTTCGATTGAACGGCGTCGAATTTACCTTCGCAGAGGACGCTGCCCTGGTGAAGCACGGTGACCAGGCCATCGCGGGCGATCTGTTTCACAAAGGTCATGTCGTGCTCGATGACAACGATACTGTGTTTGCCTGCGAGCGAGATGAGCAGTTCCCCAGTGCGGTGGGTCTCCTCGTCGGTCATGCCGGCGGCGGGTTCATCGACAAGGAGGACCTTCGGGTCTTGGGCGAGGAGCATGCCGATTTCGAGCCACTGTTTCTCGCCGTGGGCAAGTTGGGCGGCCTTCCAGTCGCGCTTACCATCGAGGCGGATGAGCTTGAGGAGCTCGTCGATGCGGTCGCGTTCGGTCGAAGAGAGACGCTTAAAAATCGAGGCAAACACGCCGCGCGAGCCAACGAGGGAGAGCACGATATTGTTGTAGACGGTGTGCTCGGTGAAGACGGAGGGCGTCTGGAATTTGCGACCGATGCCGAGACGATTGATCTCGTATTCGTTCATCGTGGTCAGGTCGGTGTCCTGGCCGAACTCGATCTTGCCCTTGTCTGGCTTGGCCCGGCCGGTGATGAGGTCAAAGAAGGTGGATTTACCGGCGCCGTTCGGGCCGATGACGGTGCGGAGTTCACCTTCGAAGAGGTAGAAATTGAGATCGGTGATCGCCTTGAAACCGTCGTAGGTCTTTGAGACGTCCTCGACCGTGAGCATGTATTTATTGTTCATGGCTCGGTTAGGCGGAAGGAGTCGTTGCGGTGGTCACGGCCGGTTCGGACGGGGGCGGTGTCGCTTTGGGCGGTTCGGCCTCGGCGGGCTTTTTCTTGAATCGAGCCCAGAGTGCTTTGAGGCGTGAAGGGATACTCACGATGCCACCGGGGAGAAGCAAAACGACGATCACGAACATGCCTCCGAGGATAACCAGCCAGTAATCGGGAGCCGCCCGCGAGGCCCAGCTCTTGAGCGCGTTAACACTGATCGCGCCGATGATCGGGCCCACCAAGGTGGCGCGGCCGCCCACCGCACACCAGACCACGGCTTCGAGGGATTTGTCGGGCGTCATTTCGGACGGGTTGATGATGCCGACCTGAGGGACGTAGAGCGCGCCACCGACGGCGGCGATGAGAGCCGCCACGATAAAAATGAAGAGCTTGAAATGCGCGGTGGCGTAGCCGCTGAAAAGCACGCGATTCTCGCCGTCACGGATGGCCTTCTGGACGAGGCCGAACTTGGTGTAGCTGAGCAGGCGAAGCGCGACGTAAACCATCAGCAGCACGACGGCGGTGGCGATGAAGAGACCGCGTTGGGTGACGGCATCGCGGAGGTCATGACCGAGGATGAACTTGAAATCGGTGAAGCCGTTGTTGCCGCCCATGAGCATGTCGTTGCGAAAAAACATCAACGACGCGCCATACGTGAGGGCTTGGGTGAGGATCGAAAAATAGACGCCCTTCACCCGTGAGCGGAAGGCGAGGAAGCCGAAGACAAGTGCGAGCAGACCGGGCAGCAACAGGACCATCGCCGCGGCAAACGGAAAGCTGGCGAACGGCACCCAAAACGCCGGGAGATCCGACCAGCCAAGAAACACCAGGAAGTCCGGAATCGGCTTCTTGTATTGGCCGAGGTCGCCGATCATGCGCATCAGATACATGCCCATCATGTAGCCGCCCAAACTGAAAAAGAGTGCCTGACCGAGGCTAAGGAGACCGGTGTAGCCCCAGAGCAAGTCAACCGAGATGGCGAGGAGCGCGTAGCACAGATACTTTCCCCACAGATTGATCGTGAAGTTGCTGACCATGCCGTGGGCATTGAGCAGCGGAAAAATGACGATGAAGAACAGCGCGATGACGCCCACGGCGATCAGTTCGATTTTGTGACGGGTGGAAAGGGAAGGCATGCGGACGTGAAAGGAGGAGGCGTGGGCGGATCGGAGTCGGCTCGCTCACGCTCGCCGCTACGTTTTGAAAAAAGCGGAGCTTAGTCTTCGAGGTTGCGGCTGCGGGTGACGAAGAGGCCGGCCGGGCGCCATTGCAGGAAGAGGATGATGGCAACGAGCACGAGGATCTTGCCGAGCACCGGATTGAGCAGAATCTGCTGGAGCGATTGATCGACGAGACCAATGCCGATCGCGCTGTAAACCGTGCCGGCGAGGTTGCCCACGCCGCCGACCACCACGGTCATAAAGCAGTCCACGATGTAGTTTTGTCCGAGCGAGGGACCGACATTGCCAATCTGGCTAATGAAAGCGCCGGCGAGGCCGGCGAGGCCGCTGCCGAGGCCGAACGTGAGCATGTTCACGCGCTCCGTGCGCACGCCCATACAGGAGGCCATGTTGCGGTTCTGCATAACCGAACGAATGAGGAGGCCGAGCGGAGTCTTGGTAAGGATGAGCCACACGCCGAAGACAATGAGACCGGCAAACCCGATCACGAAGACTCGGTTCCACCCGAAGATAATGTCGTTAATCGTCCAGTTGCCGCTCAGGTAACTCGGGCTGCTGACCTGCACATTGTTGGAACCGAACATGAGCTTCAGCCCTTGCTGAAGGAGAAGCGAAACGCCCCACGTGGCGAGGAGGCTTTCCAGCGGACGGCGGTAGAGAAATCGGATAATACTCCGCTCGAGTCCGATGCCCACGGCTGCGGCCGCGAGAAAGCTGAGCGGCAATGCGAAGATGAAATAGGTCTGATAAAACGCCCCGGTGGAGTTCAGGCCCGGGATCGACAGGCTGAGGCCGAAAAACGGGATGGTGATTCCTGTGCCGAAGATGTTTTCGACGAGGTAGGTCGTATACGCGCCCACCGCGATCATTTCACCGTGCGCCATGTTGATCACGCCCATTAACCCGAAGGTGATGGCGAGGCCGATCGCCACAATCAGCAGGATGCTGCCTAGGCTAAGACCGCGGAAGATCGTGCCGTAGAAATTCACGGTGCTCTTGTGATTATCGATCGCCACGAGCACGGCCTTCGCCTCGCTGGCGACCTTGGTTGAACCCGCAGCCTCGGCCTCGCGCATCGCGGTGCGAATCAGATCGTAGCTCGACAGCGAATGCAGGCTCTTCAGCTCCTCAAGCGCCTCAAATTTCGGGGCATCGTCAGGATCTTTAAGTTGGGTGACCGCGATCGCCTCCCGCAGGGTGCGTCGGACACGGGGGTCTGGTTCGACCGCGAGTCGTTTTTTAAACGCGGGCAACTTATCCAAATCCTGCGCGAAGCCGATGGTCTGAATGGCTTGTATCCGCTTTTTGGGGTCGGGTGAGGCGACCTCGATGAGATCGAGCACTCCCTTCATGGCGCGGCGAAGAGCGGAGTTATGCTCCACTCCGGCGAGGTCACCGGCGACGAGTCGGATCGGCACGCCTGCGGCGTCAACGAGCGGTGCGCCCGTATCAACCCGAAGGGCCGCGCGCGCATCGTTATCGTCTTTTTCGCCGATCAACTGAACCGGCAAGAGAGGCCCGTCCGAGGACTCGTAAAAATAAAGCGCATCCTCGCGCCAAGCTATGAGCAGAGGCTGAATGGCCTCGTCGCCTTCGCCCGCCAAGGAGGAGATCAACTCGATCTTGCGGGCGTCGTTCTCCGCCCGCATGGCATCGACCAGCGTCGAACGCGGCGAGGCGGCAGAAATAGGGGCTACGGTTGTTAGCCAGAGAGTGAGAAGGACAAGAAGCAGCCGCATAAGAAAACGCACAAATCGATACGTGAGGGACGGAGGGCAAAAAAAGGAGCGGTTCCACCGAGGGGAACCGCTCCTCCCGCATGAACGGGACTACTAGCACGGCTTATGCCTAGTCCTTGATTGCAGAAATAAGCGTTATTCTAACGGGCGCTTTTGACTGGGGCCGGCGTTGCCGGGAAGGACATGTGCCGCTGGCACACCTTCCTTCCCGTCGCCTTGGCCGCAGTCAAAATCGCTCCGCCATTCTATCGCTTATATCCGCAATCAAGCACTAGCAGCAGAAACCATGCGGCCGGTTTTACTGGGCCTTGAACTTACCAAGGAGCCAGGGCTCGCCGTAGACGTCCTTGAATTCCTTGAGGATCTTGAACTGGCCGTCGGCCTTGGTCTCGCCGATGAACACGTTCTTGGTGAGGTGCATGTTCGGCTGGGTGGTGACCTTGCCACCAGGGCCGTCGAAGGAGAGACCGGACTTGAGGGCGGCGCGAACGGCGTTGACCTCAAAGGTGCCGGCTTTCTCGACTGCGGCCTTCCAGAGGTAAACGCCGTTGTAGCTGAGCACCATAGGCGAGCACGTGACGCGGCCTTCCTTGACGATGCCGGGGACCTTGGTGGTCTTGAGCCACTTTTGGAAGTTCTTCACGAACTCCTTGTTGGCCTCGCTCTTGACGGACTGGAAGTAGGTCCAGCAACCGAGCTGGCCAACGAGCTGCTTCGCCGGGAGACCACGGAACTCATCCTCGGAGATCGAGAAGGAGACGACCGGGGCGATTTCAGCGGAGAGACCCGCGGCGGCGTATTCTTTGAAGAACGGAACGTTGGTGTCGCCGTTCAGCGTGGAAACCACAGCGGCTTTACCACCCGCGGAGAACTGCTTGATTTCGGAGACGATCTGCTGGTAGTCGGTGTGACCGAAGGGCGTGTATTTACCGGCGGAGATGATCTTGCCGGAAGCGTCCTTGGTGAAGCCGCCGCCAATGTTCTCGAGCGGAACCTTCTTGCTGAGGAGATATTCAAGCAGAACCAGGTTGGTGGTCTGAGGATAGACGTAATCGGTGCCGATCAAGTAGAACTTGGTGTAGCCCTGCTCGAGCAGGTAATCGATCGCAGGGGTGGCCTGCTGATTAACGGCTTCGGCGGTGTAGAATACGTTTTGGGACTCTTCCTGGCCCTCGTATTGCACGGGGTAGAAAAGGAGGCCGTTGTTCTTTTCGTAAACAGGGAGCACGGACTTGCGGGACACCGAAGTCCAGCAGCCGAAGGTCACGGAGACCTTGTCTTCTTCGAGGAGCTGCTTGGCTTTTTCGGCGAAGAGCGGCCAATTGGAAGCGCCGTCGACAACGACGGGTTCGATCTTCTTGCCGAGCACGCCGCCCTTGGCGTTGATCTCGTCGAAGGCGAACAGGAGCACGTCGCGCAGCGAGGTTTCGCTGATCGCCATCGTGCCGGACAGGGAATGAAGGACACCGACCTTGACGGTGTCGGCCGCTTGGGCGGAACCGGCCATCGCACCGAGCGCCAAAGCGCCGGCAGAAACGAACTGAGTGAGTTTTTTGATCATTTTTGGAGGGAAATTGAGAGATTTGAGCATTAAAAAGGCGGGCCGTGTGTTTTTCGAAAACACAACCCGCCTCAAAGCTACTTTGGAACGATATTAACGCATCAGATACTCGTTACGCGGGAACTACACCACGTCTGACAGGCATCCGACGCGGATAATCAGAACTTGAAGATACCCTGGAGGGCGTAACCGAATTCGTCGGAGGCGCCGTTGTCGCGATCGGTATCAACAACTTCGCCCTTGAGGGAGAAGTTGGGGGTCAAGGTGTAGGTGGAAGCGACGCCATAAGCGATTACGTCAGCAGCACCGTTGTCTCCGTCGAAGCCGGTCACACGACCAGAAACGGAAATCTTCTCGGACACCGCGTAGGTGCCTTGAGCAAGCCACGAGAAATCGGTGGTGTTTTCCAGAGTGGCGATCTCAGCGGCGAGAGAGAATTTCTCGGTGAGAGCGTAGCTACCCCAGAAGTCCAAGGTGCTGACGGTGGAACCGCCGTCGATGTCTTCGTAGCCGGCGCCTGCGAACAGGGTCACCTTTTCGATGCCGGTGTAGAGGACGTAGGCCTCGTAGCCGATATCATCGGAGAACTCGCCGTCGCCGTCGAAGAAGTTACCGCCAGGCCCCGTTTGGCTATCGCGAACCGAAACACCGGTCGAGAAACCTTCGCCAAAGTATTCAATCTTCGCGCCCGTGGAATAGGGGCTGGCGTAAGCAACCTTGCTGAAGGAGATAAACGCGTTGTTTACGCTGTGGAAGGACTCGAAACCGAGCCAACCCAAGTATTTGCCGCCAGTGATGGCGATGTCACCCGTCTTGTAAGTGACGTAGGCGTCAAGAAGGCCCGCGTCTTGAGCGAGGCCATTTGCGGAGCCATCAACAGCGAAGAGGCTCACGCGCGCGGTGAAATCCTCATATTTGCCATTAAGTGCAAACAGGGCTGAATCGTAATAGAAAGGACTGCCAAGGAGTTCTTGATTCTTGGCGGGAGTGCCTTCGGTGACAACTCCGGCGCCGATGGCGTAGCCATCCAGCGAAAGATATTCGTCGATCTTAACTTCGGCCGAAGCGGTGGAAACGAGCGCCGCGAGGGTCGCCGTCAAACCAGTGAGTTTTTTAATCATTGCTTGTGTGTGTTGATGTGTAGGTCAGCAAAACCCGCCCATTATCGACGGAGTTTTGTCCTGACCCCATCAGCAAATCGCCTGCCAAGTAACGTCACCCACCCGTAATAAACTGCTCAAAAAGCACGATCACCCGATAAAAATCTGTCACCAAAATACCCTAAACAAATATCCAACAATTGTTTACGTAGGTTGAATAAATTTTACCAACTTTCCGAATCCGGTTAATGTTTTTCAACGAGTCTTCGTCTCAAGCTCATTTTTGAGCACGGTAAAGTTACCCGCCTCAGCCGCTCGCAGGAATCCCTCGGTGACGCTCTTTAGCTCTTCCCAGCGCCGCCGGATCTGGCGGGCTTCCTCCTTAGTGATCGTGCTGTCGGAGGCCGCGATGGCGATCACCGCGAGCATATCGGCAAACTCTTGGACGATTTCGTTCGTAACGGGAATGAGCGAATAAGCGTGGGCCTTCTGATGCTCGGGATTGGCAATGAAAAAGCCCCCCGCCCGTTCGCACACCCACTGAGCGATGCGCCGGTCGCCGGTGCACTTTAGCAGTTGGTCGATTCGGTCAAGAGGGTTGCTCGCGCCACTGCCCGCATCATCGGCCGGGGCTTCCGTCCACTTGTAGATCAACGAAAGCGAGAGCCCCATGTCGGCGGCGATCTGTTTGGCGCTGGTCTGCTTCAAGACCTCTTTCAGGACCTCGTGCGATTGCATAGCTGCGGAGCGTGCGTGCGCATTAGCCAAACGCAATCCCTCACGCGTTTTGACTTACATAAACGCAATCACACCGGTTTTTTCGTGCCTTCCCCCGCCCGGTTGTGGCAAAGGTTCGTTTCCCATGAACATCCACGAGTATCAAGCCAAGGCGCTCTTCGAGAAATTCGGAGTCCCGGTGCCTAAGGGCGTCGCCGCCAAGTCCCCCGCCGAATTTGAGTCCGCGCTCGCGCAACTCCCCGACGCTCCCGTCGTAGTAAAATCTCAGATACACGCCGGCGGCCGCGGCAAAGGCACGTTCACCGACGGCTTCAAGGGCGGCGTGAAATTTGCGAAGACGAAGGCCGACGCCCTCGATTACGCGAACAAGATGTTCAACAACACGCTTGTCACGATCCAAACCGGCCCCGCCGGTCGCAAGGTCCAGACGATCTACTTCACCCACGCGAGCGACATCAAAAAAGAATACTACCTCGCCATTCTCCTTGATCGTGCCTCCTCCAAGCCCGTGATCGTCGCCTCCACCGAGGGCGGCGTCGATATCGAGACGGTCGCCCACGACACGCCCGAAAAGATTTTCAAGATCTTCGTCGATCCCGCCTACGGCCTCGCCGATTTCCAGGTGCGCGAGCTCGTCTCCAGACTCGGCCTCAACCCCACCGAGGCCAAGAACGCCTCCAAGCTCATCGGCAACCTCTACACGTTCTTCTGGGAAACC
The DNA here is from genome assembly GCA_031412735.1 of Rariglobus sp. Lineage (GTDB taxonomy): Bacteria > Verrucomicrobiota > Verrucomicrobiia > Opitutales > Opitutaceae > Rariglobus. The sequence goes on from JANODO010000081.1 coordinate 8,660, forward strand.
GACGCCGCCATGGTCGAGGTCAACCCGCTCATCACCACGCCCGATGACAAGGTCCTCGCGCTCGACGCCAAGGTCTCCTTCGACTCCAACGCGCTCTATCGGCACCCCGAGATTGTCGCCCTCCGCGACTTGAACGAAGAAGACTCCAAAGAAATCGAGGCCTCCAAGTTCGACCTCGCCTACATCGCTCTCGACGGAAACATCGCCTGCCTCGTCAACGGCGCCGGTCTCGCGATGTCCACGATGGACATCATCAAGCACTACGGCGGCAACCCCGCCAACTTCCTCGACGTGGGCGGCGGCGCCTCCAAGGAAAAGGTTATCGCCGCCTTCAAGATCATTCTCGGCGACGCCAACGTGAAGGGAATCTTTGTTAACATTTTTGGCGGCATCATGGACTGCAATGTGATCGCCGAGGGTATCGTCGAAGCCGTGAAGGAAGTCGGCCTCAAGCTTCCGCTCGTTGTCCGCCTCGAAGGCAACAACGTCGCCGCCGGCAAAGCCACCCTCGCCTCCTCCGGCCTCGCGCTCGTCTCCGGCGATACTATGGCCGACGCCGCTCAGAAAATCGTGAAACTCGTCGCCTGATTGGTTCACCACGAAACACCCGTAACACACGAAACCAAACCACCGACGCCGAGCCACCAGGGCATTTCCCCTTTCGTGTATTCCGTGTGTTTCGTGGTTAAAAAATAAATTAAATGTCCATTCTCATCACTCCCGAAACCAAGATCATGATCCAAGGCATCACTGGTGCCTTCGGAGGCAAGCATGCCCAACTCTCCCTCGACTACGGCACGCAGGTCGTGGCCGGCGTCACCCCGGGCAAAGGGGGCCAGTTCTTCGAGCACGGCGGCAAAAAAGTCCCGATCTTCAACACCGTGGCCGAAGCCGCCGCCGCCACCGGCGCAACGGTATCGACGATCTTCGTGCCACCACCTTTCGCGGGCGATGCCATCCTCGAATGCGTTGACGCCGGTATCGACCTCGCCGTCTGCATCACCGAGGGCATTCCAATCAAGGACATGATCCGCGTGAAACGCGCCATGCAGGGTGCCAAGACCCGCCTGATCGGCCCCAACTGCCCCGGTCTGGTCACGCCCGGCACGGGCGACGGCTCCAAGGGCGGCTGCCGCATCGGTATCGCCCCCGGCTACATTCACCGCAAGGGCCACATCGGCGTCGTGTCGCGCTCGGGCACCCTCACCTACGAGGCGGTTTTCCAAATCACCTCAAAGGGTCTCGGCCAGTCGACCTCAGTCGGCATCGGCGGCGACCCGGTGAACGGCACTAGCCACCTCGACATCATCAAACTGTTTAACGCCGACCCGGACACGCACGGCATCATCCTCATCGGTGAAATCGGCGGCAACGCCGAGGTCGAAGCCGCCCGCTGGATCAAGGCCCACTGCACCAAGCCAGTCGCGGGCTTCATCGCCGGTGCGACCGCGCCCCCCGGTCGCCGCATGGGTCACGCCGGCGCCATTGTGGGCGGCCACGAGGACACGGCCGAAGCCAAAATCGCCGTCTTCAAAGAGTGCGGTATCGAGGTCGCCGCCACGCCTTCCGACATGGCTGACGCGCTCCTGCGTGCCGCGAAGAACAAGGGCGTTGTGTTGAGCTGAGGGGCTTAGATTTGTTCATATGAAAAAAAGGCCGCGCTTTTCAGCGCGGCTTTTTTTGTGGTTTCAATCCGAAAGGTAGGAGCCCGTTTACGGGCGATTCACGGCGTGCGAAGTCTTTTTCCTTTTTTCGTATACCCAACCATCGCCCGTAAACGGGCTCCTACATTCCGGAATGGCGACGGATCACTTCACATTGATCGTCACGTAACGCAGCACGCCGCGATACTGAACGAGCAGCGCGTTGAGACCCGGCTTGATTGCAGCCGCCGCGCTTTCTACATCGGCGACGGGACGGCGATTGATTTCCACAATCACCAACCCGGGCACCAGAATGTCGGCGTAGGGCGACTTCTCGTCGATCTCCGTGATGACGACCCCACCCTCGACACGCTTATCCAGTTTGAACTGGGTGCGAAGTTCTTCGTCGATCGTCTTCACCGTCACACCCGGAATGATCTGGCCCGATGTGCTGCCGCCTCGCTCATCGAGGCTACCCACTTTCACCTTGAAGGTTCGCTCCTTGCCGTCGCGCAAGACGACGACGTTGACCTCGGTATCAGGCGCGATCTGCGCGACGACGAGGCGCAACGCGAGCTGCGAATCGACCGTGCGGTTGTCGATCTTGGTAATAATGTCGTTGCGCTTCAGCCCGGCCTTGGCGGCCGGTGAGTCTTTAACGACATCGCTGATGGCCACGCCCTTGACGTCGGCCTTCACACCGAGGCTTTCGGCTAGCTTGGGATCGAGGTTCTGACCCGCCACGCCGAGGTAGCCGCGCTGCACTTTACCGGTCGCAACCAGTCCATTAAGAATGGAAATCGCCAGGTTGGTCGGCACGGCAAAACCAATACCGATGTTGCCGCCCGAAGCAGAGGACAGGATCGCACTGTTCAACCCGACCAAGCGCCCCTTGGCATCCACCAACGCGCCACCGGAGTTGCCTTGGTTGATCGCCGCATCGGTCTGAATAAAGTTTTCGTAGCCGCCGATCTGGTCGTTGGCGAGAATGCCCACATCATTGCGCCCCGTGGCGGAGACGATGCCCATCGTCACGGTTTGCCCCACGCCGAGCGGATTTCCGACCGCGAAAACGATGTCGCCCACGCGCAGCTTGTCGCTGTCGGCCATGGTGAGCACCGGCAGGTTTTCCACGTCGATTTTAATCACGGCGACGTCTGTCTTTTCGTCGGCCCCGATCACCTTGGCGATGACCTCGCGCCCGTCGGATAAGAGCACCTTGAGCTCGTCGGCATCGGCCACGACATGATTATTGGTGAGGATATAGCCATTGGGCGAAACGATTACACCGGAGCCGAGGCCTTGCTGTTTCGATTCACGCTCGGGAATACGGTCGCCGAAAAACTGGCGGAAAAACGGATCGATGCGGAGGCGCTCACGAACGATCTTGGTTGAATACACGGAGACGACGGCCTTTTGAACCGGCTCGACGACATCGGCGTAACTGGCGACCAGGCGTCCGCCACCCTCGCCGATGGGGGAACTATCGAACTTAATATCGGGTTTGGGCGCCGGAGGCTTCTCCTGCGCGCAACTGATTGAAAATAGCGAGGCCGTCATAACGACGACCAGGGCACGGGATAAAAACTTGGTTTTCATGGACGGATTCAGGACCCAGTGAAGCGCGGAATTGTTCCGCCGCAAGTCCTTGAAAGCGCCCGCCAGTAATGTCCCGAGCAGGCGGCCCGGTGAAGGGCTTGGCGCAAACAGAGCGACGACCCCGACTCCGGCAAAGCTCAACTCCCGGGGCCGGGGCAAGATGCCCACGCCACGCGCAGTTCAAGCGCCGCGCTGCCGCTCGCTTACTCCCCGCGCCAAATCGCGCGCGAAGAACGGGCCGCGATAGATCATCCCACTGTAAACCTGCACCAGCGTGGCGCCCGCATCAAGTTTCTCCGCCGCGCCGCGTGTGTCGGTGATGCCGCCCACGCCGATGATCGGCAGCTTGCCGCCGGTTTTGCGGGCGATGTAGTTCACGATCTCCGTGGCCCTGCGCTCCAGCGGACGCCCGCTCAAGCCGCCCGTCTCGTTGACGGACGCAAAAAACCCCGGACGCGCCAACGTGGTATTCGTGGCGATGATACCCGCAAGACCGAACTCCGCGATCACGCCCAGGGCCGCGTCGATCTGCGGCCAGGTGAGGTCCGGCGCGATTTTGAGGAGAACCGGCAACAACGCGCCGCCCCGTTTCGCCGCACGGTCGCGGTTCGCGGCCATCACCGCGCGCAGCAATTCGCGCAGCGGTTTTTCGTCCTGCAGGGTGCGCAAGCCCGGCGTGTTCGGACTCGAAACATTTAACACCAGGTAATCGGCGTAATCCGCCAGTCGCGCGAAGCTCGCCAAGTAATCCTCCACCGCGCTTTCGAGGAGCGCGACCTTGGACTTGCCCAGATTCACGCCGAGCGGAATGCGCCGCTTGCCCGGTCCTGGCTGTTTCGCCAATCGGGCGGCGACTGCTTCGGAACCCTCGTTGTTGAAGCCCATGCGATTGATCACCGCCTCTTCGGCCGGATAACGAAACATGCGCGGCTTCGGGTTGCCCGGTTGGGCGAGCGCCGTGACCGTGCCGATCTCGACATGGCCGAAGCCAAGCGCCGCGGCGGCTTCCCAGGCGTGTGCATTCTTGTCGAAGCCCGCAGCCAGGCCGATGGCGTTCGGAAAAGAGAGGCCGAAGGCGCTCACCGGCTTGAAGCGCGAGGCCGGCAATTGGTTGCACGCCTCCAGCAGCCGGCACAGCGGCTTGAGCCGCCCCAGCGACGCCAGCGCATTCACGCCGAACTCATGCGCCGACTCGGAGTCCATCTTGAACAACGCAGGGCGCGCGACCTTCTCGTAGATAAATCCCATAGGTCTTCGGAGACTGTAAGCCACCTGCCAAAAATTCAAGTGCCGCGCCCGCTTTCCCCATCGGGTTTCCCCCTCCCGTTTATGCTTGTTATTCAAATCCCCCCACCCACGCTGCCCGCCCCTAAAAACCCCGTGTCCGCACGCTCCGCCGTTCCCGCGAAAAACTTTCCCCCAAATCGTTTTCGCGGTTTGACTCCCTCACCGCGCGCGTTCTTTGCTCCGACCAATCCCTGAAAAACTGTCATGGCAAAATCCTCTGCAACTCTTGATTGGTGTATCGTTCGTCTTGGTGAAGACCACAACTGGTGGGTCGACGAAGTCAGTGACTCCGTGCGCTGGGACGTCGATGGACTGAGCATCATCGACCCGCGCCAGATGGCCCACCTCATCGAACTGGTCGAGCCCCTGCGCGACTACGGCTTCGACCAGGACACCATGGAGGCCGCCTTCATCGCATTCCGCATCGAGAAGGAGGCGGGCGAACAACGCGTGCGCCTTAAGCGCGTCAAAGATTCCTTTTTTGAGTCCGAGGAGAAACTCTTCGCTCTGGCCGACATCCTCGACGAGGAAAACGGCCCCTACGCCGACCTGCTCGACCACCTCACCCGCTGCCGCGTGAAAATGCTCAACGACATCTTCGACTTTGAGTCCAAGCTCACGGTCGACGAGGTCGAGGACGAGATCCGCGAAGACCAGAACACCAGCTTTATCGAAGGCAAAGCCATCCACACCTTCGACGAGCTCAGTGCCATCCTCGATTATGTCCCCGCCGGTTGGGAAACCGAAGAGGGCGAAGAACGCGCCAGCAAAGGCGACGAAGACATCGACGACGCAGACCTGCCCGAACTCGACGAGGACGACGAGAAGTCTCTCGAAGGCGACGCCTCCCTCAAATGGGACGAAGATGAAGAGAAGGACGAAGACGACGACACTAAGAAGAAGGCCGGCGCGGACGATGATGACGAAGAGGACGAAGACTCGGACGACGACGACAAGCCCGCCAAGGACGACGACGACGAGGACGAAAAGCCCAAACCCGCCAAAAAGAAAAAACGCTGATCAAAAAGGCGGCTTCCGAAAGGAGCCGCCTTCTTTGTGGATCGAAATGGAGGAGCAAGCTTGCTCGCGATGATCGATTCACGAAGTCGAGCATCCCCCGAATCGCGAGCAAGCTCGCTCCTACAAAAAACCACTCACCCGCCCAGCTCCGCCGCCATCTCCTTCGCGAAATACGTGAGGATCATGTCGGCCCCCGCGCGTTTGATCGCGAGGAGCGACTCATGGCGGGTGCGGACCAAGTCCAGCCAGCCGAGTTGCGCCGCCGCCTGGATTTGCGCGTATTCGCCGGAGACCTGATACGCCGCCACTGGCTTCCGGGTCGCCTCGCGCACCTCGCGGATGATGTCCAGGTAAGCACCCGCCGGTTTCACCATGAGAACGTCGGCGCCCTCCGCCTCATCGAAGGCCACCTCGGCCAGCGCCTCGCGGCGATTGGCCGGGTTGAGCTGATACGTGCGTTTGTCGAGACTACGTGTGCCGGCGGCCGCCGCGCTGCCCACCGCATCGCGGAACGGACCATAATAAGCCGAAGCAAACTTCGCTGAATACGCCATGATCGCGGTATTCGTGAGCGCCGCAGCGTCCAATGCCCGGCGGATCGCGCCGATGCGCCCGTCCATCATGTCCGACGGTGCCACGAAATCCACGCCGGTTTGCGCATGGAGCACCGCCATTTTCACCAGAATCTCCACCGTGGCATCATTTGCCACATCCAGACCGTCGGCCGTGAGCACGCCATCGTGGCCGTGTGTGGTGTAGGGATCGAGCGCGATATCCGTCATCACGACCAGCTCAGGCAACGCTTTTTTCACGGCGCGCACCGCGCGTAGGATAAGTGCGTCTTCGGACAGTGCTGCCGTGCCGACATCGTCTTTAAAGGCCCGGTCCAGCTTCGGAAAAAGCGCCACCGCTGGCACGCCCAGCTTGGCAAGTGTCCGGCACTCCTTGACCAAGTCGGCGACGTTCAACCGGAACACGCCGGGCATAGAGGCGATCGCCTCCGGGGCGCCTTTGCCGTCGACCACGAAGAGCGGCGCGATGAAGTCGGAAGGCCTCAGAACAGTTTCCTCCACGAGAGACCGCACGGTGGCATTTCGGCGGAGGCGACGCGGACGGTGGGTTAGGTCTAATTTGTAGGCGGCCATAACAAATGACCGATCAAAGCACCCCCGTCCCCCCGCCGCCACACGTTTTTGGAATATCGGATATCCGGAAATGCCATCCACCCTTTTCCATGCCGTTCGGTGCTCACTTGCGCAGGCGGGAAAAAACACCTTTCCGCCCCTCGTAAAACCTGTAGCAATTACCCTTCCCTTCTTCATGGCCATCACGCTCCACGACTCGCTCACTCGCGAGCCCCGCGAACTGCAGCCCGCGCATCCCGACGGTGTCTTCCGCTTCTATAATTGCGGGCCCACCGTCTATGCCGCCGCGCACATCGGCAACTTCCGCACGTTCGTGGTCAACGACGTCCTTCGTCGCCTGCTCGAATTGGAATTCGGCAAGGATAAGGTGAGACACGTGCGCAACCTCACCGACGTGGATGACCGCACCATCGGCCAGACGCAGAAGGAAAAGCGCCCGCTCGCCGAGATCACCAAGAAGTGGACCGATAAATTTCACGCCGACTGCGAAGCGCTCAACTGCCTGCGCCCCCACGTAGAGCCGACCGCGACGGGCCACATCCCCGAGCAGGTTAGCATGATCGAGTGCCTGATGGAAAAAGGTAACGCCTACCGGGCCGCGGATGGCTCCGTGTATTTTAAGATCGAGTCGTTCACCGGCTACGGTGCGCTTTCACGCATCAAGGAACGCGAGCTCAAGATCACCAACACCGTCGCCGACGCCGACCACAAGGACTCCGTGTCCGACTTCGCCCTATGGAAAGCCTACAAGCCCGACGAAGACGGCGACGTGCGCTGGCCCGGCCCCGCTGGCGCTTCCGAGGGCCGACCCGGCTGGCATATCGAGTGCAGCGCCATGATCAAAAAGCACCTTGGCGAAACCATCGACCTCCACACCGGCGGCGTGGACCTGCTCTTCCCGCACCACGAAAACGAGATCGCCCAGAGCCAGTGCTGCAACGGCACCACGTTTGCCCGCCATTGGTATCACAGCGAGCACCTGCTCGTGGAAGGCACTACGATGAGCAAGAGCAAGGGCAACTACTACACGCTCAGCGATCTGATGGAAAAAGGCCATTCCTCGATGGCCGTCCGCTATGCGCTGCTCATGGGACACCCGCGCAAGCAGCTCAATTTCATGCTGGATTCCCTGCGCGCGGCGGAGAGCGCACTCGCCAGCTTGCGCGCCTATCGCGCGTCGCTCGCCTCACAGCCGGCTGGGCCAGACGCGTTTGCTCCAGTGCTCGCTGCGCTGCACGACGACCTTAACACGCCCGCCGCCCTCGGTGCCCTTTTCACCATCATCAATCGCAAGGCCGTCGACGTTGACGCCGCAGCGTTTGATCGCGTGATGTTTGCTCTCGGTCTCGACCTTACCGCGCCCGCCGCCACGAAAACCGACACCCCCGCCGAGATCACCGCCATCGCCGAAAAACGCTGGGCCGCGAAACAAGCCAAGGACTTCGCCGCTGCCGACGCCCTCCGCAAAGACCTCACCGCCGCCGGCTGGAACATGCTTGATCGCAAAGACGGCTACTCGCTCGAACCCGTTAAGAAATAAAAAACTTCGATCCATTACACAGAGTTCACAGAGCCCAATCGGAGATTAGGGAGGCCCCAAAGACTTCTACTCCCATGACCGTTCAACGAGCCGTAAAAATCAGCGCCCACCCGAGGCTCTGCCAAAACTCCCTTCCGAACTCTGTAATCTCTGTGTAACCCTCTGAACTCCGACTCTTTTTCTCCTTCTCCCTTTCCCGCCCATGTCCCACGTCATGTCCCCGCTCGAAGAACTCCGCCACTCCGCCTCGCACATCCTCGCGACGGCCATCCTGCGCATCTACCCCGATGCCAAGCTCGACATCGGACCACCCACCGACACTGGCTTCTACTACGACATCGACCTCGACAAAAAACTCACTCTCGAAGACCTCCCGGCTCTCGAGGCCGAGATGAAAAAGGTCGCCGACGAAAACCAGCGCTTCGACCGCAAAGAAGTCTCCCGTGAAGAAGCCATCGAGATCATCACGTCCCGCGGACAAGAACGCTACAAACTCGGCCGCCTCGCCGACATCCCCGCCGACGAAAAAATCTCATTCTACCAGAACGGTGAATTCATGGACCTTTGCGCCGGCACGCACGTGCGCTACTCGTCCAAGCTCAAAGCCTTCAAGCTCCTCTCCATCGCCGGTGCCTACCACCGTGGCGACGAAAAGAACAAGCAGCTCCAGCGCATCTACGGCACCGCGTTCCCGACCAAGGAAGAACTCGCCCAATACTTGGAGCGCCTGGAACAGGCCAAGGCCCGCGACCATCGCAAAATCGGGCGCGACCTGAAGCTGTTCCACATCGATGAAGATGTGGGCCAAGGTCTCATTCTCTGGACTCCCAACGGCGCGATTCTTCGCCAGGAGCTGCAAAATTTCATCAGCGACGAGCTGCGCAAGCAGGGTTACTCGCAGGTCTTCACACCGCACATCGGCAAGCTCGCGCTCTACAAAACCTCCGGCCACTTCCCCTACTACAAAGAGTCGCAATTCCCCGCCATCCCCGAGCCCGACCAGCTCGCGCAAATCGCGTCCGAGGGCTGTGGCTGCGCCGAGATGACCGCGCGCCTCGAAGCCGTGTCGGCTCCGTTTGCCCAGGCTCTCAACGAACGCGCCGGCAAAGAAATCGTCTCAACCGACCGCGTGATGGATCCGACGCGCCTGCTCGACGGCTTCATGCTGAAGCCGATGAATTGCCCGCACCACATCAAGATCTTCGCCTCGCAGCCGCACAGCTACCGCGACCTCCCGGTGCGCCTCGCCGAGTTCGGCACCGTCTACCGCTGGGAACAATCCGGTGAGCTCAACGGTATGACGCGCGTGCGCGGCTTCACCCAGGACGACGCCCACTTGTTCTGCACCCAAGACCAAGTCGCCGCCGAGGTTCAAGGCTGCCTCTCGCTCGTGAAAACCGTGCTGACGACCCTCGGCATGTCCGACTACCGCGTGCGTGTCGGCCTGCGCGATCCGGACGGCAAGAAATTCGCCGGCAACCCCGAACAATGGGACCTCGCCGAGGCCGCCTGTCGCAACGCCGCCGCGACCCTCGGGGTTCTCTTCACCGAAGAGCCCGGCGAGGCCGCGTTCTACGGCCCGAAGATCGATTTCGTCATCAAAGACGTGATCGGCCGCGAGTGGCAGCTCGGCACGGTGCAAGTGGACTACGTGCTGCCCGTGCGTTTCGACCTGCACTACATCGGCGCGGACAACGAAAAACACCGCCCCGTGATGATTCACCGCGCGCCCTTCGGCTCGATGGAGCGTTTCTGCGGTGTCTTGATTGAACACTTCGCGGGCGACTTCCCCGTGTGGCTCGCGCCCGAGCAGGTCCGTCTTGCCCCGATCAATGACAAGATCGGCGACTACGGTCCCGAGTTACTCAAGCAACTCCGCGACGCCGGCGTGCGCGTCACGCTCGACGACCGCAACGAAAAGCTCGGTGCCAAGCTCCGCCGCGCCGAACTCGAAAAGATTCCCTACATGCTGGTCCTCGGTGCAAAGGAAGCCGAGACGAAGTCCGTCAGCGTGCGCAGCCGGGCCAAGGGCGACGAAGGCACCCTGCCCTTCGCCGATTACCTCACGCGCCTCCTCGACGAAATCAAGACCCGCGCCCTACCGGTGAAGATCGAGAAAAAGGCCGCAAACTAAAAGGTAGGGCGGGCACTCCGCTGCCCGCCGGTTTGGCACACGCACGCCGAACCGGCGCGGAATGAAGTCCACGGCCCTACCTCGGTTCCCGCATAGCCCCCTCACCATGTCCGACTGGAAACCCGAACTCGACGCCATCGTCGGCGCCCGCCACGGCGGTCGCGCCGACCACGTGGCCGACTTGCTGCGCAAGCTCGACACCCGCTTCCCAAATGTGGCGGAAATCCACTACCAACTCGCCTGGACCCTCGACACCGCCGGCAAGCCCGCCGACGCCCTGCCCCACTACGAAAAAGCCGTCGCGCTCGGCCTCGAGCCCAACGAACACGCCAACGCCCTGATCGGCCTCGCCGTCACCTTGCGCACGCTTGCCGAGCCCTCCCGTGCCGCCGAAGTGCTGCGCTCGGGACAGCTTCATTTTCCCGACAACCGCGAATTCGACGTCTTCCTCTCGCTCGCGTTGCACGACCTGGGCGAACACTCCGAAGCGCTGCGCCTCGCACTGCTCGCCCTCTGCGATACAACCGAAGATACCGGCCTCACCGCTTACCAGCGCACGCTTCGCTACGCGGCTGGCCGGCTTTAACAACGGGGCTCCCTCTCAGCAGGCTGGACTCGAATCGGGCCGAGGCCCGGCCTTCTATCACCCAAGTGCCTACCCCAACCCGTGCGGTGAACCGCATTCGTGGGTAGGCACTACGGCCGTTTGCCACGCCGCCGCGGCTAAGGTTTCAAGCGAAGTCCTCTACGCCGACTGCAATGCCTTTAGCGACACAAGCGCGTTGTCACGAACTTGGTTAACGTCGTCCATCGACATCCCGGAGGCCACCAGCACCTCGTGCGGCACTCCCCACTCCGTGTCTTCGCCCTGCAGCCCGTAGCCGGCGGCTTTCACGATGCACTCCGCCAGATAAAGATTTTCCGCCAGCGGCACCGCCGGCGCAGTCGAGGAACGATCATAGCCCACGGCCTTCACGACCACCTCAGGGAAGTCCCAATGCTTCAACAACAGCATAGACACATCGTGGTGCGTCTTGCCAAACGCCTGCCGCTCCCAACTCACCAGCTTCATCCCTCCCTGCTCTGGAAACGTTTCGTGTGCGCCCAGAGAATCCCGACCCACACGGTCCAGCAGCAATTGCCCGATGCAGCGCAACAATCCCGCCGTGTAGGCAAGCCGCGAGTCGAGGCCCGTTTGCCGCGCCACACCTTCGGCGACCAACCCCATCAGCAAATTGTGCGTGCGAAATTTTTCCGCTTCATACCCGTAGCAGCGCAGGTTGGCGTCGGCCAGACTCGCGTTGGCAGCCACGCCCACGAGCTTGAAAACCTCGCCAAATCCCACCCGTTGCAACGCCTCCTCAATGGACCCCACGCCGCCTCCCTTGTAAATCGGACTATTGGCGATGCGGATGATCCGAGTCGTGAGCCCGATATCGCGTTTTAACAACAGAGCGATCTTCGCCAGACCTGAATTTGAGTCTAACAACATTTTGTGAAGCTGCGCCATGATTTGAGGCGCAACCGGCAGTGACTTGGCGACCGAAAGCAGGGTTTCTTCCGACAGGTTATTTATCAGCATAGATGTAAAGTGCTAAAGAATCGGCACGAACACCCCGCACTCAAGCGGCCGGTGATCAATTGCTCTAACTATTTTCAGAGATTCCCTCCGCTTTGATTTCCCCTAAAGGTCTGCCCATGACTTCGTCCGACCGAACCTACACCCTCGCCGTTTTCCTCGATTTGGAAAACATCGCCCTCGGCGCCCAAGACGCCCGCTTTCCCCAGTTCGATATCGGCAAAGTCTTCGAGCGCCTCCTCATTAAGGGCAACATTGTCGTCAAAAAAGCCTACTGCGACTTCGACCGCTACAAAGACTTCAAGCGCCCGCTCCACGAGGCCGCCTTTGAGCTCATCGAGATCCCGCACATCCGCCAGTCGGGCAAAAACTCCGCCGACATCCGCATGGTCGTCGACGCCCTCGACCTCTGCTACACCAACGACCGGGTCGATGCGTTTGCCATCATCAGCGGCGATTCCGACTTTTCCCCTCTCGTCAGCAAGCTCCGTGAAAACGGCAAAACAGTCATCGGCATGGGCGTGAAAAACTCCTCCTCCGACCTGTTCATCAACAACTGCGACGAGTTCATCTATTACGACGACCTGGTGCGCCCGGCCCCGCCCAAGACCAAGCCGCGGGCCGCGAACTCTCCCGCCGTCACTCCGAAAGCGGCCGCCGCTGCCGCCGCCGCTGCCGCCGGAGAATCCAAACGCCCCGACCCGACCAAGGCGCTCGAGCTCGTCATGGCCACCGTCAACGCCCTCATCGACGAGCGCGGCGCCGACGAAAGCATCTGGGCGTCCATGGTGAAGCAGGCCATCAAACGCCAAAACCCCGGTTTCAACGAGCGCGCTTACGGCTTCAGCGCCTTCACCGATCTCCTCCGCGAGGGCCAGAAACGCGGCCTGCTCAAACTCGAAGAAAAAGCCGGCAACTGGCAGGTTCGCCTCGCGGATTGACCCTACCGCTGCTCTCCCGGATCAACTCGGGTAGATTGATGTCATCCCCGTAGGCCGCGAGCTTGCTCGCGCTCCGAACCGCGCCTGCAAGCAGGCTGCCTACCGTCTAATAATCAGCCCGCGCCACCGCGCCCGTCCGTTTCGGGGGCAAACCTCAGCCTTACGCGTCCACCGGATTTCCCGCTTGTCCGCCCATGCGCCCACCGGCACAAACAACCCCCGTGCCCGCACCGAAAAGCCTACCCGCCGCAGAGATCCACGCCGCCATCGACCGACTCGCCGAATCTATCGGCGAACGCCACGCCCACACCGCGTCGCTCGTTCTTCTTGGCATCGCGAACGGCGGCATCGAACTTTCCCGTCGTCTGGCCCTCCGCCTTTCAACTCTCAGCCCTCGACTCTCAACCAAGTCGGGCACGCTCGACATCTCGTTTCACCGCGACGACATCGACCGTAATCCCATCCCCAAGGAATTTGTCCCCACCCGCATCCCGGTCGATGTCACCGGTGCCACCGTCATCCTGGTTGACGACGTCCTCTTCTCCGGTCGCACCGTCAAAGCCGCCCTCGACGAACTCTTCGACCACGGCCGTCCCGCCAAGGTCGAGCTCGCCATCCTCATCGACCGCTCCGGCCGTAAACTCCCCGTCGCCGCCGACTACAACGGCCTCTTCCTCGACGTCACCAACGGCTGCAAAGTGGTCGTCAAACTCGATACCGAAAACGCCACCCGCGACTCGATAACGATCCTGCCTTCCAAACCCACGACCTGATCTCATCACCCGCCTCCGACCAGTGGTCATTGGACATTGGTCATTGGTCATTTTCCCCCATGCCCTGGACTCGCCGCCACCTCATCACTCTGGAAGAACTCTCGCTCACCGAGATTAACCAGATCCACGCCACCGCCGCCGCCTTCAAAAAGATCCTCGGTCGCAGCGTGAAGAAAGTCCCCGCCCTGCGCGGCAAGACCATCGTCAACCTCTTTCTTGAGCCCAGCACGCGCACCCGCATGGCCTTCGACATGGCGGCCAAGCGCCTCAGCGCCGACGTCATCTCACTCGACGGCTCCAGCTCCTCGACCACCAAGGGCGAGACGCTCCGCGACACCGCGCAAAACATCGAGGCCCTCCAGGCCGACATGATCATCATCCGCCACGCCGCCGCCGGCTCGCCGCTCTACCTCTCAAAAATCCTCGGCATTCCGGTCATCAACGCCGGCGACGGCTCCCACGAGCACCCCACGCAAGGCCTGCTCGATACGTTCACGATGCGCGAACACATCGGTGAACTAAAGGGCCGCAAGGTCGTCATCCTCGGCGACATTCTCTTCAGCCGCGTCGCCCGTTCCAATATCCACGCCCTCGTTAAATTCGGCGCCAACGTGACCGTCGTCGGCCCCTCCACGCTCGTCCCGCACACGTTGAAACCGCTCGGCGTGACGGTGTCGCATGACCTGAAGAGCGCTTTGTCCGACGCCGACGTCGTCATGCTTCTCCGGATACAGCACGAACGCCAATCAAGCGGCATGTTCCCCTCCATCGGCGAATATACGGCTCTCTTCGGCCTGAACAAAACCCGTGCCGGCTGGCTTAACCCCAAGGCGATCATCATGCATCCGGGCCCCATCAACCGCGGCGTCGAGATTGACAGCGAACTGGCCGACGGCAGCCGCAGCGTCATCTTGGAACAGGTGACCAACGGCATCGCCGTGCGCATGGCCGTCCTCTACCTCTGCGCCGGCGGCCAACCCGAAAACGTCGTTTCTAACGACTAAACTTTATCGTTCTCGTTCTCTTAATCGTTCTCTTTCTTCTGGTTTTACGGAACGAGAACGAGAACGAGTAAGAGAACGAGAATGACCTTACCGACCATGCCTTCCCTTCACATTCAAAACGCCCGCGTCATCGACCCCGCCTCCAAGCGCGACGCCGTCGGCGACCTCTTCATTAAAGACGGCAAAATCGTCGCTTCGCTCTCCGCCGCCGAAAAGAAAAAGGCCAAAAAAATCGACGCCACCGGCCTCGTCGCCTGCCCCGGCCTGGTTGATATCCATGTTCACTTCCGCGAGCCCGGTCAGGGGCACAAAGAAACCATTGAGACCGGTTCCCGCGCCGCCGCCGCCGGCGGTTTTACCAGCGTGGTCTGCATGCCGAATACCGCTCCGGTCGCCGACTCCGCCGGGACCATCCAACAGATCAAAGACTCCATCGCCCGCACCGCGTGCGTGAAGGTCTACCCCACCGGTTGCATCACCGTGGGTATGAAGGGACAGGCCCTCGCGCCCATCGGCTCTCTCAAACGCGCCGGCGTCATTGCCATCACCGACGACGGCGATTGCGTGCAGTCCAACGAACTCATGCGCCGTGCCTGCGAATATGCGAAGATGTTCGACCTCCCGCTCATGGATCACTGCCAAGATCACTCCATGACGGTCGGCGCCGTGATGAACGAGGGCGTGGTCTCCACCCGCCTCGGCCTCAAGGGCTGGCCCAACGCCGCCGAGGACATCATCGTCTCGCGCAACGTCATTCTCGCCACCTACACGGGCGCGCACATCCACATGCAGCATATCTCGTCGAAGGCGTCCGTCGAGATCCTGCGCCGCGCCAAGGCCCGCGGCGTCTCGGTCACTGCCGAAGCCACCCCGCACCACATCGCCCTCACCGACGAGGCTCTCGGCACCTACGACACGCACTTCAAGATGAACCCTCCCCTCCGCACCGAGGAGGACCGCGTCGCCATTATCGAGGGTCTCCGCGACGGCACGCTCGATATCCTCGCCACCGATCATGCCCCGCACACCGATTACGAGAAAGACAAGGAGTTCGACTACGCACCCAATGGTATCCTCGGCCTGGAGACGGCCCTCGCCATCTCCCTCAAAGTGCTGGTGCGTAAAAACAAGTTCAAGCTCGCGACCGTCGTCGACCTGCTCACCCGCAAACCTGCGCAGATCGTCAAACTCGAAGCCGGCACCCTCGCCGAGGGCGCGCCCGCCGACGTGTGCCTGTTCGATCCCGACGAGAAGTGGGTCTACGACGCCAAGGCCGGCTTCAGCAAATCCAGCAACAGCCCCTGGCACGGCACAACCCTGCAAGGTCGCGTGAAAACCACCATCGTGGACGGCAAGGTGGTTTTCCACAACGGCAAGGTCGGCTGAGCCGCCCGCTCAACCGCCACCGTGCTTCCCATCGTCATCATCCTTGAAGGGTTCATCTGGCTGGCGGGTCTTTACCTGCTCTGGCGGGTCGTGCTCGGTCCTGGTCGCAGGACTGCTCCGGCGCTCGCCCGGTGGCCGGTGTCGTTGGAGTCGTTTGTCACCGCCGCACTGTTGGTCGCCGCCGGAGGCTGGCTGCTGCCGCAGGTGCCCGCCTACCTGAGCGACGACCTTCTCGGGCCCGCCGCCCGCGATGGCGACTGGTGGACGCTTGTCCAAGGCGCCGCGTTTCAACTCGGCCTGCTCGCCGGCGCCCTTCTCGCGGCCCTCTACCTGCGTCTTCAATCACAGAGCGGCCCCCGCATGGCCGACTCCACGCCATCCCTGGAGAGCACGACTCCCGCGCTCCCCACGCGCCATCCGCTGTTCGCCGGCACGGTGACGTTTCTCATCTCGATTCCGCTCATCAGCGGCCTCGGTTTTGCGTGGAAAACGCTGCTTGAACAGTTCGGCGTTTCGACGAGCGAACAGGAAATGATCGATCTATTTCGCAACGCCGACGACCCCACGTTTCTTGTCTTGATGATCATTCTTGCCGCTGTGATCGCCCCGGTCACGGAAGAGCTGGTCTTCCGCGCGGGGCTGTTTCGTTACCTCCGCACACGGGTCTCGCGCGCATTCGCACTCACGGTTCCCGCGATGATTTTCGCGCTGCTGCACGGCAGCGCCACCGCGTTTCTCCCGCTCTTCGCCTTGGGCGTTTTCTTTGCCATCGCCTACGAACGCACCGGCCGCATCGCCGTGCCCATGATCGCTCACGCACTCTTCAACTTACACACCATCGTGCTGGTGATGGCCGGCGTAACCACGGATTGAAATGTAGGAGCCCATTTATGGGCGATCACCACCGGCCAGCCCGCGCTCATTTCCCGCATCGCCCGTAAACGAGCTCCTACCTTTCCCTCACCCCCGTGCATCCCTTCACCGCCAACCCTGCCGAATCCGTCGGCTCGCTGGGCGAGCTGCGTTTGATCGCGGCGATTCGGCGCTGGTTGGGCCCGGCCTCGCCGGCGTCTCCGTTCGGGATCGGTGACGATTGCGCGGTGCTGCCGCCGTCAAACCACCCGCAACTGATCACGGTCGATCCTGTTGTCTACGGCGAACATTTCGACGACACCATTCCGCCCCGCGCCGTCGCGGCCAAGCTGCTCAAGCGCAACTTGAGCGACATCGCGGCCATGGGTGGCGAGCCTCGCGCCGCCGTGATCGCCCTCGCGCTGGACGAAAAAGTCAGCACGCGTTGGCTTTCGTCATTCTACCGGGGACTCGCCGCAACCGCCCGCACCTACGGCGTGCTGATCGTGGGCGGTGATATTACCCGTCAACGCGGCGGACTCTCCGCGACGCTGACATTAATCGGCGAAGCCCGCGGCCGGCGCACCCTCACCCGCCACGGGACCAAAGCCGGCGACTGGATCTACGTCACGGGTGTGCTCGGCGGAAGCATCCTCGGTCATCACCACCGCTTCACTCCACGCCTCGCGGAAGGTGCCTGGCTCGCCGGCCGCCACGAAGTGCGTTCGCTCATGGACCTGAGCGACAGCCTGGCCAAGGACCTGCACGCCCTTACGCCGCGCGGCACGACCGCCTCCCTTTCGGCGCCCGCCATCCCCATCAGTGCTGCCGCACGCACGCTCGCCAAGCGCGACGGTCGCCCCGCGCTCGCCCATGCGTTGTGCGATGGCGAAGATTTCGAGCTCTTGTTCACGATCAATAGTCGCACCGATCAGGCGGAGTTCGGAGCCGCGTGGCGAAAAACGTTTTTCACCCGCCTCACGTGCATCGGTCGCTTCACGCGCACGCCACAGCCGGATGCGCTCAACCTCGATGAGTTCCACGGTTATGAGCATCTTCGCTAAACTCCGCGCGGGCGTCACCACGTCGTCGGCCGAAGAAACCCATGCGCTCGCCAGCGCGTTGGCGGCCGCGCTGCCGCCCGATTCCACCTTGGCGCTTCATGGTGATCTCGGTGTGGGCAAAACGACGTTCGTGCAAGGTCTCGCCCGGGGACTCGGCGTGACCGAACCCGTGACCAGCCCGACCTTCACCATCTTCACGCTCCACCGCGGTGCCAACCGCACGCTTGTCCACATGGACGCCTACCGCTTGGAGAGCGACCGGCAGATCGACGCCTTGATGCTGGAGGACTTTCTTGTGAGTCCGTGGTGCCTCGCTGTGGAGTGGCCGGAAAAAATCGCCGCCTGGATTCCGGCGAACGCGCTCCACTTGGATTTGGGCATCACACCCGATCAACGCCACACCGTGCGGTTGCGCGGCTAAACTGCCTTGAGGTAGGAGCCCATTTATGGGCGATGAGTGATGGGCGAAGTCTTCTCGTTTTCCGAATATTAAACATCGCCCGTAAACGGGCTCCTACCTCAAGGCAAAAAAAGGCCGCCCGAAATCCGGGCGGCCTTTTGAAGCGCGGCTCAGCTCGCGGGCTCTTCCGCCGGTTCGGCAGTCGAGATAGCCTCCGAGGCCGGAACTTCGGGAAAGTTCTCCGGATCATGCTCGGCGCCTTCGATCTCCTTTTTGCGAGACTCGATGACCGGCGCGGGCGCGAACAAGCGGCCATCGATGAATTCGGTCACATAGCCTTCGCTCACCAACCACCGCAGATCGCCGTTGAGACGGTTGAGCTTAGCCATCTGCTCGACGGTGAGCGCCGGTGCAACCGGAGCAGGAGCGTCGGCAGGAGCGGCACCTTCGACCGGCGCGACGGGCTTGGCCGGAGCGGAGAAACCGAGGAACTTGTCGGCCAAGTCGCTGGCCTTGATCATCGGGTTCTTCTCGATGAAGCTGATCAGCGCGCCGATCGAGTCCGAGAACGTCTGGCCCGGCACGCGGAACTTGCGCTTCACCGCGCACACGTAGCTGATGCCCTTCGAGCCCTTTTTGAAGATCGTGAAACCTTCGCGACGCAGGCGACCGCGCAACGCGTTCGCCGTGTCGAGGGGGAAGCGGCGCTGGCGCTCAAGCGCTCCTTCGATCGTGCGACGAAGTTCGCCCGGCGGGAGGGTTTCCAGATTTTTGCCGGAGAAACGCACGGATTCGACCGTGCGCACGAGCTTCTCTTTGGCGTTCGCCAGCAGATAACTGCGCGCCTCTTCGAGTGAATCGAAGGACGGTGCCGGTGCAGCCTCGGGCGCAGCCGGGGCTGCTTCCGGAGCGACCGCGACCTCACCCTCGACGGCATCGGCGGCGGGCGCTTCGGCGGCGGGCGCAACGACTGCGGCGGGAGGCGCCACTTTCCACGTGTAACGCGTGGTTTTCTTCATCTTCTCCAGCCACTGCGCAATCACTTCGGGCTCGCGAACGGACTCGATTTTGCCGCGATACACCTCGAACGGCAGCTTGATGTTGGCCGCGTGGTGCTGCTGAACGATCTGATTGTAACGATGGTAATTGGGTGGCCCGAGGAGTTCGCCGGTGACGGTGCAACGGTTGACGACTTGGAAGTTACCCTTCGGCGGATCGATCTCGACCTCGGCGGTCTCGAAGAACGTGCCGAAGTGTTTCTCGAAGACGTAGCCCAGTGCAGCCGCCTCGCTCTCAAACGGGATGCCATCCGGAACGGAAATGGCAAAGGGCGCGGGCTTGGCGTCAGGCGAACCCTCGGAGGGCTTATGCTGAACGACGGCGATGAAGCGGTCGTTTTTGCCAATGATCACGCGGGCGATCTCAAAGAGCTCGTAAGTGCGGCAGGAGGCGCGAATCGCCTTGGCCAGAGCGGAGAAGCCGGTGTCGTCCGGGTAAAAAGTAACGTTGAAATAGGGGCTGATGTAGGGGCCTTGATCACGCGGAGCGAAGCCACCTTCGCGAGGACCGCCGAAACGGGGGCCGCCCTCCCGGCGAGGACCACCACTCTGACCGCCTTGGCCTCCGCGGAAGTCACCGCGAGGTGCACCACCACCAGATGGACCATCGCGACGTGGCCCGCGCGATTCGTAGCCGCCGCCCTCGCGTTGTTCGCGCGGGGCCGGAGCGGTTGAATCGGACAAAGGAGTGGGCGCGCCACCCTCGCCGGGACCGGCGGGCTTGCGAAAGCCGCGACGATCACGAGGTGCGCCGGCACCGGGACCCTCACGCCGAGGACGGTCATCACGACGTGGTTCGCGGAACCCACCGCCACCGGAGTGACCGGATGGGTCGGCTTTCTCTTGGGACCACTGCGTGCCAAAGCTGAAGCTCTGGAGTTGGGCCAAGTCGATTTTGTTAAAATCCTTGGCTGGTTTTTCGTTGGGAGGCGTCTCGGACATTCGGAGCGATGCGGGCGTTAATTGGCCTGCGTAGGTGTTGAGCTTAATGCGGTCTTGGGAGGCGCTAATGCGCGCAAGCAGTGTCCATGCGGCTGACGGAGTAGCAAGCTGTTTCCCGAAATGAGAAAAATGCATTTCGGGGCTTTACACGTCCCGTAGGATTTATCTTAGTCCGCCTTCCTCTTAGTCAGACATGCTCGGGTGGTGGAATTGGTAGACACACACGTTTGAGGGGCGTGTGCCGAAAGGCGTAAGGGTTCGAGTCCCTTCCCGAGCACCACTTTTTGAAAAACCTGCGTAGCCCACGCCGGTTTTTTTGTGTCCCGATTTTCATTCGCACTACTCCGTCAAGTGGAAAGTAGACGCGGCATCTTGCCGCGTTAAGTAGAGCAGAGAAAGCAGCGAAGCGGTAACACGCGTTCGCTGCCCGCTTTACCTCTAGTAAAGACGAGGATGCGAGTTCGACGGTGACTCGTGGTCCGACGCGGGAACGAGCTTGCTCGCGCTAATCGGTTCTCGCGAGCAAGCTCGCTCCCAAATCGGAACCTGACGGCTCAGACATCCTCCCTCATCTTAAACGTGATCGTGTAATCGCTCGTTTTCAAATTCGCCGGCGGCGGGGGCAACGAGATGCGACGGAAGGCCGCCATGACGGACTGATCGAACTCGGAGTTGCGCGACGAACTGATAACCGTGACGTTCACGATCGAACCCGACGACAAGAGACTAAACTTCACCGTGGCTTCCAGGAGGTCACTCAGCCCCTCGGGCTTTTGGTGCGCCGCTTTCAACTTCTGGATAAGCAGCGAAATGTAAGCATCGGAAAGCCCGATCTCCTCCTGCCGCGTCAGCGCCTTGCCGCCGGCTCCGGCCGTCTTGTTCGCCGTCGAGCCGCCGACGACACCTTTAGAAATGCCTTCAGCGTCGATCCGCTTGACCGCACCCGTGCCGCCGCCGCCGGTCGCTTTTTGGGAGGGCGAGGACTTGCCTTGATTGAGGCGGTCGAACTCCGCCTTCGTCATCTTTTTGGCGTTGGCCGCCGCTTCTTTCGCCACACGCGCATCCGCAGCTTTCTGCTCCGCCTTAACTTTCTTTTCGATGTTCGCGGCGCGTTTGTCCGCAATGCGATCCACCATCTTCGCCATGTTGACCGGCTTGTATTCGGCGGGCGCAGGTTTTGGCGGAGGCGGCGCCACCTCAACCGGGGCGGCGGCGGGAACAACCGGCGAAGGCTCCGGTTCGGGCGGGGCGGGTTCCGTCACCGGCGAAGGATCAGGCACGGGAGGCAAGGGAATCTCCAGCTTCAAACCACCGCCCTCCACGCCGAGCGCGGGAGCCTCGGTCGCGGCGAAGTTATCGCCCTCACCGGCCACCAGTTCAAAAATCTGCGGCACGTCCTCCTTCGACTGCCGCTTGCTCCACGCAAACCACAGCACGAACGCCATCAGCACCGCGTGCAGCGCGGCGGAGGCGAAAAACGCGCCGGGAGAGCGGACCGTGGGAGACATGATAACCGGGATGACGCGCGAGGGGGCGATTTCTTAGTTCGCCGTCTTCGTATCGAAGGAAATCTTCGAGAGGTTGTTCTGTTTCAGCGCATCCATGACGGTCATGAAGTGCTGCGCGGTCGCCTGGGCATCCATACGAATGCGGAACACCGGGGGCTTTGGTTGGCCCGCATAACTCGCCAGGTCTTGCACCAACCGGCTCTGCGCAACCGAGCGGGCGCCGACCATGCAGGTGCCATCGGCTTTGATCACGATGGTTTCAAATTTGGTGTCGGGGTCGGGAGCATTTTGCGGGCTCTGGGATTCGACGGGGAGATTCACCGGCACCGTCTGCTCGGTGGCCGTGATCAGCGGCGTGGCGATCATGAAGATGATCAACAACACAAACGCGAGGTCGAGGAGGTTGGTAACGTTTAACTCGGCGACCGCGTGCATCTGGCGGCGTTGGCGAAAGGTGCGTGCCATGGTCAGTCCTTAGTTTTTCGACTCAAGTTCGAGGCGGTCGGCCAGCGAGCTGGCGTAGTTTTCGAGTTCAGTGGAGAGCTGCTTCACTTTTCCGATGAGGAAATTGTAGCCGAACATCGACGGAATCGCGACCACCAGGCCGGCGATGGTCGTGAGGAGCGCCGCCGACACGCCCGGCGCGAGGTCGCGAATGGTGGCGGTCTCCCCCGTCATCGCGCTGAAGGCCTCCATCACGCCCCACACGGTGCCGAGCAACCCGAGAAACGGCGCGCCCGAAACGATGGTCGCGAGGAAAATCATACTCGCCTCATAGCGTAACAACTGGCGCGCGATGGCGCGCTGAATGGCGTTTTCCGAATGCTCGAGGCGCGCACGGCTGTTGTCCTCGCCCTTCTCTTTGAGGATCGACGCGGCGCGCCAATACGCCTCGACCGCGTCGGCGAAGAGATCGGCGTAGGGAATTGTGCGTTTGTTGCGCAGCGATTCCGGCAGATCAAGTAACGTGCGCTCCTCACGCAGTCGCTGCTCGAAGGCGAGGTTGAGATCCCGCAGGCGTTTGAGCTCGTTGTATTTTCCGAACATCACGGTCCACGCGATCAAACTAAAGATGCCGAGACCGACGGTGAGGATCTGACCGAAAACATCCGTGTCGTCGAAAATTTTCAGCAGGTTGGCGGAAGCTAAAATGAGTGTCATCGAAAGGTGCGTAAAAAGAGAAACAATCGTTGAAGGCTTTGCTCCACCCCTTCAATGGAAATCAAGGTTCGCCGCTCACGAGAATTCGGTTGCGACCCGGCACGGCGGGATCTTCGCTGATCTTCGCACGCTTTTATCACATGGATTTCAAGACCCGCACGTTGGAGTCCTTGCTCAAGCAAGGGCCCGCTCTCACTGGAAAACTCTCGGTCGTCGGCTTAGACGGCTTCGTCGATACCATCGTGACACCGGTCTCGCTGCGCACCGCTCAGGGCGAGGCGTTTACGCCGATCACCACGATCACCGAGTTCGGCCAGCGTATCCTCGGCGCCGCCGGCAAGAGCACCAACATTGAGTTCTACCCTCGTATGGACAAGCTGGGCGGCAACGGCCCGATCATGGCCAACGCCCTGCTCTCCGCCGGCGGTCGCGTCACCTACATCGGCGCCCTCGGCCGCGCCGCCATTCATCCCGTTTTCCAGGAGTTCGCCAGCAAGGCCGACGTGGTCACGCTCGCCGAGCCCGCCAGCACCACCGCCGTCGAGTTCACCGATGGGAAACTCATGCTCGGCATGATGCGCAGCCTCGACGAGATCACCTTCGAGCGCATCGTCGAAAAAATGGGCCGGCCGGCGGTCGATCAGGCCTTCGGTTCCGCCGACCTGGTCGCCCTCGTCAACTGGACCATGATCCCCAACATGACGGCGATCTTTGACGCCCTGGTGAACGACGTGCTCCCTGCCCTGCCCGCCCGCAACCGTCTTTTCTTCTTCGATCTCGCCGACCCTGAAAAACGCTCGCGCGAGGATCTCCTCAACGTGCTCGACGTCATCGGCAAATTCGAGAAATACGGCCGCGTCACCCTCGGTCTCAATCTCAAGGAGGGCCAGCAGGTCTGGGCCGCGCTCAGTTACCCGGCCATCACCCCGGACGAAGCCGGTCTTCGCAAAATGTGCGCCGACGTCCGCGCGCGCCTTGGCGTATCCACCGTGGTCATCCACCCCAAGGAATCCGCCGCCTGCGCCACGGCCGAGGGCACCGCGTGGATTCCCGGCCCCTACACCGCCAAGCCGCTCATCACCACCGGCGCCGGCGACCACTTCAACGCGGGCTTCTCCAACGCCCAGCTCCTCGGCCTCTCGCCCGAATCTTGCCTCACCGTCGGCGTAAGCACGTCCGGCCATTATGTGCGCACCGGCATCAGCCCGACGCTCACCGACCTCACCACATTCCTCCAGACTTGGAATTAATCGCCCTCGCATCACCTTCATCGTCCATGCCCCTGAAAAACTCACCCACCGGTAAACTCATCTCCTTCGAAGGCTCCGAAGGCAGCGGCAAATCCACCCAGATTGCCCGCCTCGCGAAACACGTGCAGCTACTCGGTCGCGAGGTGGTCACCACGCGCGAGCCCGGCGGCACTGAGATCGGCGAACAGATCCGCAACATCCTCGTCCATAATTCTAAGGGCGACGAGATGTGCGCCGAGACCGAACTCCTGCTTTTCACCGCCGCCCGCGCCCAACTCGTGCGCGAGGTCATTGCTCCCGCCCTCACCCGAGGTGCTGTCGTGTTGTCCGACCGGTTTCTTGATTCTACGACCGTCTACCAGGGCATCGCCCGCAAGCTCGCCAGCGACCCGGTCAACCTCATCAACCAGTTCGCCGTGGGCAACGTCATGCCCCACCTGACCGTCATCATCGACGTCCCCACGGAGCTCGGCCTGCAACGCATCCGCCAGCGCGCCTCCGACCTGCCCGACCGCATGGAGCGCGAGAACATCGATTTCTACAACAAGGTTCGCGAGGGCTACCTGCTCCTCGCGAAAAGCCTGCCAGCCCGTTTTCTCGTCATCGATGGCTCCCAAGATGAAAACAGAGTCGAGAAGGCCATCTGGGCTGGCCTGCAAAAGCTGCTGACTTAAAGGAAAACCTGAGGGCTGAGACCTGAAACCTGAGTTTCGGAATCCGCACTCTCAGGTTTCAAGTCTCAGCCCTCAGGTTTTCTCCGTTATGCCCGCTCCCGTCTCTTGGCCCGCCTCCCTCGCCGGCACGCCCGCCGTCGCCGTGATCGAGCGCGCCATCGAGCGCCGGCGCCTCTCGCACAGCCTGCTCATCACCGGCGAAGACCACGACATCCTGCTCGCCGTCGCGCACGCCATCGCGGACCGCTTGCTCAACACGCCTGATTCAAGCGCGTCGTTTCCGCCCGAAGGCCATCCCGATTGCTTCGCGCTCCGCCCCGCGAAAAAGATGCGCCAGATCAGCGCCGACTCCACGCGCGAACTGATCGGCAAAGTCCAGGTCTCGCCCACCGTTGCCCGCCAAAAGGTCGCCATCATCCACGAGTGCGACCGCATGAACCTCTCGGCGGCCAACATCTTCCTCAAAACCCTCGAAGAGCCACCGGCCCACACCACGCTCCTCCTGCTCACCACGCGCCCCTACGCGTTGCTCACGACGATCCGCAGTCGCTGCCTGCACTTTCGCTTCCCCGGAGTCGGCGCCACGTTTTCGCCCGATGGTTGGTCATCCTGGCTGACCGATTACCAAGCCTGGCTCGGCCGCCTCGCCGCCGGTATCGCCGACAAAAAAGCCATCGCCGATTCCGTCTTCGCCGCCTACGGCCTCACTGCCCGCTTCGGTGCGGTCCTTGAATTTGCGACCACCGAAATCTGGAAAAAGCAGAAGGCTACCCTCGCCGCCGAGCTCACCGACGACGAGGAAGAAGCCATGGAAGTTGGCATCGCCAACGGACTCCGCGCGCGCCTCTTCGCCGACATCGAACGCGCCACGCGCGACTTCGCGTTGCCCGCGTTAAAGCAAAATAGCGAGTCCACCCGCCGCGGATTGACGGGCTCCATCGAAAAACTCGAACACGTCGTCGGCCTCCTCCGCCTGAACCTCAACGAATCCGCCGCGCTCGAAGAGTTCCTCCTGAGTTCCCTCCGCCTCTGGACCGCCCGAAGGTAGGAGCCCATTCATGGGCGATGGATCGCGCGCACGCCCCTCACTGCCGAAATGTAGGAGCCTGCTTGCAGGCGATTCTGAACGTGGGAAGCGGGGGTGGTAGCGGGTGAGATTTTTAACGCGTGGCAGCGCGCGGCCCCCCGGCAAACAACACCCCCCCCCCCAACAACCCCCCCCGGACCAAGTGGGGGTTGT
>JANODO010000082.1:0-2974 GCA_031412735.1 Rariglobus sp.
TGCGCACGGCGGTCGCCGCTCTCTCGGCGTTTTTCAACCTGCA
Organism: Rariglobus sp.; assembly: GCA_031412735.1. Classification (GTDB taxonomy): domain Bacteria; phylum Verrucomicrobiota; class Verrucomicrobiia; order Opitutales; family Opitutaceae; genus Rariglobus. The sequence goes on from JANODO010000082.1 coordinate 44, forward strand.
CCTGGGCAACACCTGGAAGCTGTTCGGGCTGGTGCGTTCACCGGACCGGCAAACGCTGCCCACGGTGCTCACCCGCGTGCAAGTGCATGCGCTCTTTACGGCGGTGCGCGAGGAGCGATTTCGTGCGCTGTTTCGCACGATTTACGCGTGCGGGCTGCGGGTCTCCGAAGCGGTCAACCTGCGCGTGACCGACATCGAGGCCGCCGGCACGTGTCTGCGCGTGCGCGACGCGGCGAAGGGAGGCAAACACCGCCTCGTGCCGCTGCCGACCTACGCGCTGCAAGAGTTGCGGGCGTATTGGAAAACCCACCGGCATCCGACGCTGCTGTTCCCCGGGGTGGGCCGGGGCTGGCGGGAGAAGCCCGGTTCGCAGGAGCGCCTCGGTGCCGCGGTCGAACCGATGGGCGTGGGCTCGGTGCAGACGTGCCTGCGGCACGCCCGCGCCGACGCGCGCCTGCCGGAGGGCACGTGCGTGCACACGCTGCGCCACAGCTACGCGACGCACCTCCTCGAAGAGGGCGTTTCCATCCGGCTGATCTCCGCCTACCTCGGGCACTCCTCCCTGGAGACGACGCTGATCTATACGCACCTGACGGCGGTCAACGAAGGCTCGGCCCGCGCCGCGCTCGAACGGCTGCGTCCGCCCCCGTTGCCACCCTCGCCGCCGTCACCACCGTCGCCCCCGTCGCCCCCGTCGCCGCCGGCCGAGTAACGTATCCGGTAACCGGTTACACGCGATGTCCGCCCTGGCCGACTGGGTGGCGGGGCGCGCGCCGGAGTGGCTGGCGGGCCTGCACGGCCCGCTGCTCCCGGCGCAGCGCCGCGCCTTGCACGCGATCCTGCGCTGCCGCACGCCCGCACTGGGCGGGCGCGTGTATGCCTGCGCGGATTGCAAGGGCCATGACTACGCTTATCACAGTTGCCACCACCGCGCCTGCCCGCGCTGCGGCGGGCAAGGCGCGGCCGCGTGGACGGCCGCGCAGGAGGAAAAGCTCCGGACGGCCACAAAATAGTTGTTTTTGTCAGGGCGTGGATCGTTCAACGTTCAAATGCGGTGTAACGGAATCCGGAGAATTCGGCCCAAACGTCCCGGGTGGCAAGATCCTGGCAGGCGATGCCCCAATAAGTGCCGGTAAAGCCGCCTTGGGGCGAGACCCAATCGCCAAGCATGGTGGCCTCAAAAGGGCGATCGACGGGAGTCCAGGAAGTCTCGGAGCCGAAGGCGTAGGAGAAGCGCAGCTCGGTGTCGCGCATCTCCATGCGCAGGCGGATGCCGGCGGCGGCGGTCGCAAGGGGGAACTCTCGATCATCTTCGAAGACTACTTGCTCGGGAAGACCATCGCCGAGGACGACATGGTGCATCTGCTTTTTTGGCCTCAGCGGTAATGACGCCTCCGCCGCACTTCAGGCCGATCTCAAAGATTACGGCGGCAAGATACGTGAAAAAAATATGGCTTTATATATCTGGGGTCAAAGGCTCCGAAATGCACGTAAGGGTTTTGGATCACCAATAAAAAAAAGCGCCTTCGCATCCATGCGAAGGGCCCCCGTTCAATATTTGAACGGGAGAAGGCGGTTCGTGACGACTGATCCCACTCCGTTATGATCCTAAATTTGATCCCAGACGAGGAGCTGTATGCCGACAGGAGTCAGCCACCGCTCCTCTGGGCTTCGTCGTTTGACTTCTTGAACCCCGGATCGATGTCCCCAGTCGCTCACGACGTCCCGATGAAAAATTATCAGGGGTGACTTGCGATTTATGGATCCGTTTTTTAGTATTTTATCTTTATCAACAATAGATGGTTATGAATTTGCCATTTTTTGTGCAAAAAATTTAAGTAATTACTATACATCACTGCAATCTAAGTGTAGGGAATTTGCATGCAATGCTTTGCAAAATCACCTATTTCCGCTGATTGGATCGCTGCTAATTTTTACCGAAGTGCGGTTAACCAATCGCTCTCTCGTGCAGCGCATTGTCACTCTAGAATTTGGGGATATATTGCCTTGTTGGTCATCGTGTTTGGTTTGTCCATACCATGTGCCGACGCTGAAACCTCCGTTCTTCCTTTCGATCAATGGTCGAATGCAGATATAGGCACGACTCCGGCAGCCGGCAGTGGCACTTACAACTCAACCACAGGGACCTACACCATCAAGGGTTCCGGGGCAGACATCGGCGGAACCACAGATAGTTTCCATTACACTTACCGGCCACTTAATGGCGATGGTGTTATCACGGTCCGTGTCCAATCGCTGACAAATACCAACTCTTGGGCCAAGGCAGGTATAATGATACGGGAGACTCTCCAGCCCGGATCTGCGTATGCAATGATGATGGTAACTCCTGTGAATGGCACTGGCATTCAGTATCGTTCGGTGACCGGAGGTTCTACCACTAACGTCTTAACCCCCGGTGTTTCTGCCCCTCGCTGGCTTAGATTAGAGCGCCGTGGAAATGTGCTCGCAGGGTATCAGTCCCCAGATGGCGTAAATTGGACTCTCAATCGACGTATTGCCATACCCCTTGCGACAAATGTATTTGTCGGACTTGCAGCCGGTAGCCGCACTTCTTCGCTTACCACTCTGGTAGCAGATCAAATTGTTTTCGAGCCGAAGAGTGATGCTATGACTTTACCTTGGCCGTGGGCTGAAAGCACCGTCGGCACACCTATCGATCAGGGGGTCGCCCTTCATGACAATGATGGGAGTTATATTTTAGCTAATTTGGGAGCTGAAATGTGGGTGACTGCGGACAAACTAAAATTTGTTTCTCAGCCGCTCAGCGGAGATGGAACGCTGATCGTGCGCGCTACCTCGGTTGTCTCCAACGACGCGTGGAGTCGGTTCGGTCTGATGATGCGGGAGAGCCTTTCGGCAAATGCGAAAAACGTCCTTTTCTCGCTGACCACTAGTTCTGGTTTGGCCTTC
>JANODO010000083.1:0-16592 GCA_031412735.1 Rariglobus sp.
ACTTCGAGCAGGGAGTGCCGTAACAGCAACTGCGGCTCGACGCGCTCTTGTGAATACAGCCGGTAGTCGGCGCTCCAGTCGCGGTGGGCGCGTCCGCAAAGGCAGATGAGGTTGGTCAGAGTGCCCCGGCACGGGGAGAGAAGCGTGGCGAGCATATGCCCGTAGAGCCGGCGCGCGCACGCAGGAGTCGAGGTGGCTGCGGCGGTGGCGCTGATGAGCAAGCCGTGCAGCCGTGACATCAATTGGGGCGGAGCTTTTTTTTTACGTCCACCGGGTCGGGCGGCACGACGGTGCGCGAGAGGATGAGGTGTTGTTTGTCGACGACAGTCCACTCGACGAGTTCGCCCTTGGAAAACTCCATCGCCTGGGCGATGGGCGCGGGAAAGTTGATGTAGAACTGCTGACTGTCTTTGCGCTCGATGAGCTGAACTTTGGTTGGATAACCCATGCTTGACATATAGTCTTATAACTAGATAAAAAGCCAGCGGAAAATGCACCATCCCAAAACACTTCTTTCGCGCTCAACGGGCGACCTTTAGTCACGGGCCAAACTCTAGCGCAGGCTTCCAGCCTGCATCGGGCAAGGCAGGCTGGAAGCCGACGCTACTTGGCGACCTCCCGGTTACGACACTATTTCGAATACTCTAGATCACCGACGGCCGCGGAATCCGCCTCCGCCTCCGCCACCACCACCACCACCACCGGAACGGTTACCGCCACCCTGGCCGCCACCGCCGCCAGACCGCTGACCGGACTGACTCTGTGGCCGCTGGCCACCGCCGCCACCACCACCGCCACCACTACGGCGCTGTTGTTGGCCCTTTTTCGGATAAGACGGATTCATCACAAACGGCGCATAAGGAAAGCCTTCGAGCCGCAGCTCGGGAATCTTTGCTCCGATGAAGCGCTGAATATCGCGGATGTCGTCAGCGTTTTCCGGCGAGACGAGCGTGAAGGCATCACCCACGGCCATCGCGCGGCCGGTCCGGCCGATGCGATGCACGTAGTCCTCAGGATTCTCGGGCACGTCGTAGTTGATGACATGTGAAATGCCAGCCACGTCTATCCCGCGAGCGGCGATATCGGTGGCAACCATGACCTCGTATTTGCCGCTCTTGAAACCGGCGAGCGCCTCGATGCGCTGATTCTGCGAGCGATTCGCGTGCAAAATAGCGACCGTGTGCTTGGCAGCCTTGAGGCGAGCGGCGATTTTATCGGCACCGTGCTTGGTGCGGCTAAACACCAGCACGCTTTGGAAATCCGTCTTTTCAAGCAGCGCGACCAGCAGGTCGAACTTCTGCGCCCAGGCGACCGGGTAAAGCGCATGGTTGACCGATTGGTTGACCGAGCGGTTTACGCCGCATTCCACGCGCTCGGGATTGCGTAACGCAAACGACGCGATGGCGGCGATCTCAGGCGGAACCGTGGCGGAGAAAAACAGCGTCTGGCGCCCCTTGGGGCAGCGGGCGATAATGTCTTTCACGACAGGCAGGAATCCCATGTCGAGCATGCGATCAACCTCGTCGAGCACCAGAATCTCGATGGTGTTAAGCGATATCTCGCCACCCTTGATGTAGTCGACCAAGCGGCCCGGCGTGGCGGCGATCACATCGACTCCACGCTTGAGCTCGGCGCGCTGTGCGCCGTAGCCCACGCCGCCAAACAGCGCGACCGTGCGGATATCGGTGTGACGCGCAAAGTCACGAAACGCAGTCTCGACCTGAGCCGCCAGCTCACGCGTGGGCTCGAGGATGAGCACGCGGGGCGCGCGACCGTGCGCACCGAGCTTTGAAAGAATGGGGAGCGCGAACGCGGCGGTCTTGCCGGTGCCGGTTTGCGCCGAGGCGATCAAGTCGCGACCGGAAAGCACGACCGGAATGGCGCGCAACTGAATGGGGGTCGGATCGGTGTAACCGGCCGACACGACGCCGCGAAGAATGTCCGCGGAGAGATTGAGATCTTTAAATGACATGGATGCAAAACGGGCCGGACAAAATACCCGCGTGTAAGACGCTGGCAGAGGAACGCGCGACCCGCGCGCCCACGGACGAGCAGACGTGCTCGTCCTAAAGACCGCGAAAGCGGTCGGAATAGTAGACAACAAAAAGGGCGAAGCGCGGTAGGCGCTTCGCCCTCGAAAATTTCGTGATCAGCCGTTGAGGCTGAAACAGGAATTAGTAACGGCGATCGCCGCCGCCGGAGCGGCCGCCACCACCGCCGCCGCCGAAGCCGCCACGGCGTTCGCCGCCGCCGCCACCGCCACCGAAGCCACGGCCGCCACCGCCGCCGCCGCCGCCGCCACCGAAGGAACGGCCAGCGCCTTCTTCCTTGGGACGAGCTTCGTTAACGGTGAGAGCGCGACCGCCGAGATCGACGCCGTTGAGCTTCTCGGCAGCGATCTTCGCCTCTTCGGGCGAGCTGAAAGTAACGAACGCGAAACCGCGGGGGCGGCCGGTCATTTTGTCCATAGCGACGTAAACGTCAGTGACGTTACCGAATTGACCGAAAGCCGAGCGGAGCTCGTCTTCGGAGGTTTTGAAGGACATGTTGCCAACGTAGAGTTTGGAACTCATAGTGATGATTCGTCGATCCCCGTCCGCTGCCAGTCCGTTCCCGACTATCGGGTTTCAAATCATCCCGGGACCAATGCCCCACTGACGACTCACCAGTTCCTGTCATCTAACGTTTTTCTGACGATGAAGACTTAAACCATGTTCGTGTTATTCCTAAATGCAAGAAAAAACGGGACATACTGTTTCCGCCACATGGGCACAAAGATGGGCAACACGTTTGAAATCAGCCGGCGTCTGCGCATCTGTGATTGAGTTAAACCCAATTCTATCGCCCTCCATGTTCGCTAATTTACTGCAGCTCATCACTCGGCGCTCGCCGTCTTCCGACTACGATCACGCCTTCGTAAAAGAGGTTCGTATCGCCCCTCCACGCGAGGTTCGAAACCGTCGGGCGGAGCGCTGGATCGCTGCGGGCTGGGTTTTGATTGGCGCAAAGTGCGCCGCCATGGGGTGGCTTATCCAATCCTACGGCGTGCCGATTCATCCGCTTTGGTTGGTGGGTCCGACGGTCGTGTTCGGGCTGCTCGCAACGGCGTCCTACATTTGGCGAGACTAATTGGGCCCATTGTCCCGGTTCTTCGCACCGCCTAATTTTGGTGACAGCGTGACAACATGAGCTTGGAAGTTAAAAGCTCCCCGCGGTCGGGAGAACGCTCGCGAGCACGCTCGGCTGAAGACTCATCCGACCCGACGATTGGCACCCTGCGCTCGCTCACCCGATCTATTTTTTGGCGGCATTAATCTGCTCACGGGTGTAAATTCCGCCCACGGCGAACAAGTCGGCCATCGTAACCTTGGCCTCAATGATCGGGTATTCGATCTCCGTCGCAACACCCTGAAACTTAAGATGCAAGGTGCCGGGAATCGTCGTGAACGTCTCTCGATTAAAAAAATCCAGATTGGGCGCCCTCACCTGCTGCGGTTCCTTATACAAACGTTCTACCAACCGATAGGTCATATCTACCTTCGGTGCCTCCGGTGGAGGGGCGGATGCCAACGAGCGGGCTGCGGGTGGCTCCATCTTGGGTGAGGCAATCACTTGGGGCGCAGAGGGAAGCGACGCCGCTGGCTGAATCGTCACCGTGGTGCCGGGCGGCACCACGATCATCCTTGATGGACTCTTGGTTTCCAGAGTGCCCTCCAAGCTCCTTTCCGCCCGTTCGAGGCGGCCAACGTGCCCGGGTTTGCTCATCTCCATGCGCACATAATAAAGGCCCATAAACATGAATGCCGCGATGACCAGGATGAGAATGAAGTAGAAGGATCGCATCTTTATCTCTCATCTGACGAGAGCGTCGCGAAAACACGCCAAAAGCTCACACCAGTTGCAACCAGCAACTGAGCTTATTAATAGGTCCATCGTGATAACGGGCCTCTCTCAGTCACTTGCGTGATTTGCCCAACCGTGTGCCCCCCCGAGTGTAACCCTAGTCGAACAGAGTGAAAAACGTTGTGCGTGTGCACCACGTGGGACTTGCTGTCGCCACATGGCCAAAGGCGTGAAACCCAAACAAAAGAGTTACACCGTTTATTTTGCCAGCGAGCTCTTTAGCCTGAAGCACCTGATCGGCAACGCCTACCTTGCCGAGGCCATCTACGAAAAATCTCACGGCAAATACCTGTGCGCGCTCCCGCAAAACATCGAGCAGCGACGCACTGTTCCGCAGAGTATTCGAGACGCGGATATCCAAGCCCTGCTCAGCTGTGATCTGGGTCTGTTTAACTACGATGGCACCGAGCTTGATTCCGGCACCGTCGTGGAGTTCATGTTCGCCAAGTTCGCCGATATCCCGTCGGTGATTCTGCGCAGCGATTTCCGCCAAGGCGGCGATCAGGAAAACGACCCGTGGAACCTCATGACGAGTTTTTACCCGCGCACGGCCAACGTGATTGTTAACAGCATGCGGCTCTATAAAGGCGCCATGCAGAACCGCGTGCGCGCGACCGCCCGCCGCGGAAAGCTCGATGAGGTCGTGCGCCTCGCCGGGCAGCATAGCTCCGCCGACGCCCAAGCCATGAGCGAACAAATCGCCGAAGCCTGCGTGCGAGCGCTTGACCGCGTGGTCGCGACCGCGCCCGTCATGCCCAGACACCTGCGCGAGGAGGTCTACCAATGGCTCGCCCTGATGCCAAAGTTCAAAGGCGAACCCAAGGAGCTGCGCCGTAAACTCGAGGGAATCCTGGAGCGGAAGGTGGAGCACGACCTGCTCTGAGAGGAGCCGTCTCATGCTCCACCTTCTCAAACACCCGCTCGCCGATCACCTTCTCACGCAATTACGCGACGAGACCACCGAGCCGGCGACGTTTCGCACCCTTGCTTATCGCGTGGGCCTGCTCCTCGCGTTGGAAGCCACGCGGGATCTCGCAACCCAGGACTACATCGTCAACACGCCGCTGGAAACCCACACCGGCCGCGCCTTGGCGAAGCCCCTCGCCGTCATTCCGATCCTCCGCGCCGGCCTCGGCATGGTGCAACCGTTCACCGATCTTTTTCCTGATGTAAGCGTCGGGTATGTCGGGCTCGAACGCGACCACACGACCGCGGTCGCCCGCAGCTATTACCAGAAGCTCCCGCCCCTCGCCGGCAAACGCGTGATCGTGGTCGATCCCATGCTGGCCACGGGCGGCTCGGCCGTGCAGGCGCTCGATGCGTTACACGCCGCCGGAGCAACCGAGGTCAGCCTCGTATGCATCGTGGCCGCACCCGAAGGCGTGAAGGCGGTCGCAGCCGCCTACCCGCACGTCTCCCTTTTCACGGCCGCCCTTGATCGCGAGCTCAACGAGAAGAGATACATCCTTCCCGGACTGGGTGACTTCGGCGACCGCCTTTACGGCACTTAAGGGAACTCCACATAATCTCAATAATCCTAAACCAATACACATTTTTGGAGATCACGTAGCCTTGGAGTCGTTGACGTAGAACGGGTAGCGTTTGGTTAAACTGGACCGGCCGCTTAAAGAACCACCGCACTCGTATCTTCTCTAAGCCATGGAACGCGGAGTAGGCCAGTAAGGCGTCCGCCCCCCCCGCCAACACCGTAAAATCGCAACGCCCTACAAACCGCCCCGCCCCCAAGCCAGTTTGTCACCTATCACATGACAAGCGAGATTGCGGGGGGTTGACTTCAACTTCAAGTTGAACTTCATCTTTGGCATGAAAACCATTGCTGCGCTTGATTTACGCAACGACCTAGAAGGTGTGGTGAGGGCGCTTAAGCGCGGGGAACGCATGGCCCTTACGTATCGCGGGGAACTGGTGGGTGAACTGTCACCACCGTCGCAAGCCACCCTTACCAGTGAGCTGCCAGAAGCGAACAGGCGAGCTCTGGCGGCATTGAAGGAATTGCGGGCTTACACGTCTGCGCAGCGGCCCGACTATGCGGCCAAGGCGGCGAGTTACCTTCAGGAGTTGCGTGAGGATCGTGCCGCTTACGGAGAGCGTAATCCGTCGTGATTATTCTCGATACGGATTTCTTGATCGAAGCGGTCGTGCCGGGTTCGCCCGAAGACCTCCAAGTTGAGCACTGGCTGCTGCGAGGTGAAATGCTAGCCGTCAGTGCGGTGGCGTGGACCGAGTTTCTTAATGGACCGGTGGATGCGGTGCAGGTTGATCGGGGCCGCTCTCTGATCACCGCCGGAATCGAGGACTTCACTGAAATGCAGGCTGTGGAGGCGGCCCGTCTTTTTAACGCCACGGGACGGCGTCGGCGCCACAAATTCGACTGCCTCATTGCCGCCGCCGCCATCGCATCCGGGGCTCGACTTGCCACGCGGAACACGGCGGACTTCCAACTTTTCGTTTCCCACGGCCTTCAACTCGCCACCTGACTCCTTTCCCGTAGATGCCCAATCGCCAAGATCCCAAAGACGAACAGCCCGAGCTTCCGCTTAACGGTAAACCCTCCGCACCCAAGCCGTCCGATCCGGTTGCCCCCCGCCTTCCCGCCGCCGCCGGCGATGGCTCCGTTCCCGTCGAACTCGTCGCCGCCGTGGCCGAGCTGCCCAAGACCAACGACAACGCCCCGCTCGCCGCGTCCTACAAGGCTTGGTTCCTCGAATACGCCAGCTACGTCATCCTTGACCGCGCCGTCCCGCACATCGACGACGGTCTGAAACCGGTTCAACGCCGCATCCTTCACACGTTTTGGGAACAGGACGACGGGCGTTTCCACAAGGTCGCCAACATCGTCGGCGCCTGCATGCGCTTTCACCCGCACGGCGACGCCTCTATCGGCGCGGCGCTCGTCGGCATGGGTCAACGCGGCTACTTGGTCGAGCCGCAGGGCAACTTTGGCAATGTCCTCACCGGCGACGACGCGGCCGCGCCTCGTTACATCGAGGCGCGCCTGACCGCCTTCGCCCGCGAAGTCCTTTTTAATCCGAAGACCACCGTGTGGCAGTCCAGCTACGACGGTCGCGCCAAGGAGCCCGTCACGTTGCCCGCCAAGTTCCCGATCGTCCTCCTCGACGGAGCCGAGGGCATCGCGGTCGGCCTCTCGACCAAGATCCTGCCGCACAATTTCAACGACATCTGCCGCTGCGCGATCAACCACCTCCAGGGTAAACGCTTTAAACTCGTCCCCGATTTTCCCTCGGGCGGCATCGCCGACTTCACCGATTACAACGACGGCGAGCGCGGTGCCAAAGTGAAAATCCGCGCCAAGATGGAGACCCGCGGCAAGCACCAGATCGCCATCACCGAGTTGCCCTACGGCACCTCGACCGTGTCGTTGATCGAGTCGATCCTCGCCGCCAACGCCAAGGGCAAGATCAAGATCAAACACGTTGACGACAACACGTCCGAGTCCGTCGAGATCCTCGTCCACCTCCCGCAGGGCGCCGAGGCCGACAAGCTCATCAACCAGCTCTACGTGTTCACCGATTGCCAGGTGTCCCTCTCACCCGCCGCCTGCGTGATCGACACGATCAACGGCCAGGACAAGCCCGTCTTCCTCGGCGTATCCGAAATCCTGCGACGCTCGGTCGATAAGACCGTCCAGCTCCTCAAGCAGGAGCTCGACATCAAGCTCGGCGAGCTGGAGCAGCAGTGGCACTGGGACTCGTTGGAGCGCATCTTCATCGAGGAACGCGTTTACCGCCGCATCGAGCAGTCGAAGACCTGGGAAAGCGTGCTCGCCGAGATCCACGAGGGTTTGACGCCCTTCGTCAAAAAACTCCGCCGCGCCGTCACCGACGAGGATGTCAACCGCCTTACCGAAATCCGCATCAAGCGCATTTCCGCTTACAACCGCTTCAAAGCCGACGAAGCCATCAAGGCCATTGAGGACGAGATTAAGCAGACGAAGCACCACCTCGCGCACCTCACCGAGTATGCGATCAAGTGGTTCGAGACCTTGCAGGAGAAATACGGCAAGGGCCGCAAGCGCCGCACCACCTACGACGAGATCGAGCAGATCAGCGCCGCGCAGGTCGTCGTCGCCAACCAGAAACTCTACGTCAACCGCGAGGAAGGCTTTGTCGGACTCAACTGGCGTCAGCACGAGTTCATCACCGAGTGCACGATCCTCGACGACGTGGTGTGCTTCATGGGCGACGCCACGTGCAAAGTCGTGAAAGTCGCCGACAAGGTGTTTGTCGGAAAAGACATTCGCTCGCTCCACGTCATCCCGAAGGACGGCGACGACCGCTTTTACACGGTGGTTTATCAAGACAAGGAAAGCGGCAAGGCCTTTGCCAAGCGCTTCCAGCTCGGCGGCACCACGCGTGAGAAGCTCTACAACCTCGCGGCGAGCGAGGGCTCAAAGCTGGTGTTCTTCGACGAGACGAAGAACGTCGCCTCGGTGCCTTCAAAAATCCGCGTGCAGTTGAGCGGTCGTTGTTCGGCGCGCGTGAAGGATTTCGAGTTCGATTTGGCCGAACTCACGGTTGGCAACCGCAGTGCGAAGGGGGTCACGGTCACGCAGTATCCGATCAAGGATGTGACGCGGGCGTGAGGTGAAGGGCGTCGGGCCGGTCCGGCCTTACGCCGGACCGCTAAATGCGGGAGGCTGCCTGCAAGTGCTCGTTCTACCTTATTGAACCGATTCGACCCCGCAACGCCGACCCCGCCTGCGTTCGCGCTCACTCGCAGAGTTCGCGGCCAGAAATGTTTCAGAAAACACCCCGGTGGCATATCCCCATCGCTATTTCGGGCGAGAGGGTGTTTTATACGACGGGGCCGACGGGCCGATCCACCGCCCGATGAACGAACCCACTCTCCCCAAGAAGATCCTTCTGACACGATTGCCCGCCCGTTATCTGAGGGAGCTTCGCGCCTACCTTGAGGATCCCGTCCCGGGTAATGGCGACCGCGCTCAAGGCGTGGGGCGCGCCGCGTTGGCCGTAGGATTAGAACCGCTGGATTTGGCCCGCATCCATGAACAAACCCTGGTCTCGCTCGCCCCGTCGTTTGATTTCCCCAGCGCCTTCAACGATCTGATTGCACGAGCCGGCTTCTTCTTCACCCAAGCGTTGATACCCTTGCAAGCGGCCCAGCGCGCCACGAGGGAAACCAACCGGCTCTTGGTCCAGAAAAACGAAACGCTGCGCCTCCATACCGCAGCGTTGGCCAAGGGAGTTCGCCGGCTTGAGCGCGAGATCGCCCGTCGCGAAGCCGCCGAGGCGGTCATCCTGAAAGGAAAACTCCAATACCAGACGCTCTTTCTCGAGTCGCAAGCCATGCAGCGAAAACTTCGCCAACTCACCCGCGAGATTATCTCCGCTCAAGAAGAGGAGCGTAGGGAAATCAGCCGCGAGCTGCATGACGAGGTCGTGCAGACCTTGGTCGGCATCAACGTCCAACTCGCCGCACTCGGCCGAGGCGCATCGAACGGGCTCGCCGCTCTCAAGGCCAAGATCACCCGCACGCAGCGCATCGTTGAGCACTCGGTCCATGCGGTGCACCGCTTCGCCCGCGAACTGCGCCCGGCGGTGCTGGACGACCTGGGCCTGATCCCCGCGCTGCTCGCCTTCAGCAAAAGCCTCGCCGACCGGAAAAAAATCAGGATCCGCCTCACCGCGTTCGCCGGCGTGGAGGCGCTGGGAATCAAGAAACGCACCGTCTTGTTCCGTGTTGCCCAAGAGGCGCTCAACAATGTCATCCGCCATGCCCAGGCTACGCGCGTTGAAATCACCCTCAGCCAAGTCCCCCGCGCCATTCGCATGGAAATCGCCGACAACGGCAAATCCTTCGAGGTCGAGCAAGTCCTCCAAAACCGGCAGCACAACCGTCTCGGCCTGATCGGCATGCGGGAGCGCGTCGAGATGGTTGGCGGTAGCTTGCACATCGAATCCATCTCGGGCACCGGCACCACCGTGCGCGCCGAAGTCCCTTTCAACCCGGAGAAAAAAACCAAATGACCGTCGTGCGCCCCATCACCCTTCTCCTCGCCGAAGACCACGCCATCGTCCGCCAAGGCCTGTGCGCCCTGCTCAATGCCGACGGCCATTTCAAGATGGTCGGCGAAGCGCGCAACGGCCGCGAGGCGGTGCAGATGGCCGCCGCCCTCCAGCCCGACGTCATCCTCATGGACATCGCCATGCCGGTGCTCAACGGCCTGGAAGCCACGCGCCAGATCCTCGCCGCCAACCCCGCAGCTAAAATCCTCATCCTCTCCGCGCACAGCGACGAAGCGTATATCGAGCGCATGAGCACGGCCGGCGTGGCCGGGTTTCTCGAGAAGCAGACGTCCGCCGAGATTCTCACCAAGGCGATCAAGGAGGTCGCGAACGGTCGCACGTTTTTCAGCCCGTCGATCGCGAAGCGTATGGGCGTCACAGCCTCCTCGCCGCGCGACCGAGAGGGAATACTTAAAGCCAACCCCTCCCGCCTTACGGCTCGCGAAGCCGAAGTGCTGCAACTCGTCGCCGAAGGCGCGGCCAACAAGCAAATCGCCGCCACGCTCGGGATCAGCATCAAGACGGTGGAGAAGCACCGGCAGCGCCTGATGGACAAACTCGGTATCCACGACACCGCCGGCCTCACCCGTTACGCGATCGCCACCGGTGTGATCGAGAGCAGTGTTCAGCTGACGATTGTTTAATTCTACTTTGTTAAGCTGATCAGAATACGTAGCCCGCGAGCTCGCTCACGCTCCGAACCGCGCCTGCAAGCAGGCGGCCTATCCACGGAAAATGACCGGCCCCTCAGCTTAACAAAGTAGGACTAGGGGAAATCCCGGTAGGGTTAGTCCTTATATCGGGAACAGGACGCTATCCGTAAGCTGGATACGTTCTATGACATTCAAATATCCAGTTCCGTTCTCAAGCATCGCCATTGCCTCGTTGCTTTTATCTCCCGTCAGCGGAGTCGCCCAATCGATCCTGCTCACTGCTCAAGATTTTGCCCTGCTCGGCGGCACTGCGATCACCAGCACCGGCGTAGCCGGCACGATCATCTCCGGCGGCGATGTCGCCCTTTCCCCCGGTGCCACCACGGGCATCACCGGTTTCCCTCCGGCACTCGTCGTCGACGGAGCGATCGTCGCAACCAGCGGCGTCACCGCGCAAGCCCGCCTGGATCTCATCCGGGCTCAGGTCGGCTTGGCCGGCATGGCCACCACCACCACGATGAGCAACATCGACCTCGGCGGCAAAACCTTGGCCCCGGGTGTTTACACCTTTGCCGGCGCCGCCACGCAAAACGGTGCGCTCGTCCTCGACGCACAAGGCAAGAACAACGTCTCCTGGGTGTTCCAGATCGGCACCTCACTGACCACCTCGATCAACTCCACCGTCACCATCATCAACGTCGGCTCCAACGGTGGCAGCGACTACGGTGTGTTCTGGAACGCCGGCGCAGAGATCATCTTCGGTGCCAACAATCAGGTTCTGGGCAACTACCTCTCCGGCACCAGCATCACCCTGGGTGCAGCTTCGTTTGGCAGCGGCCGCGACCTGGCCCTCGCCGCCATCACGCTCGACAACAACCAACTCACCGTCGGCGGCGGCCTCAACGGCAGCGATTGGGACGGCGCACTCAAGTATAACTCCTTCGGCGATGTTGTCTCCAGCAGTTCCGTGCTGATCAGCGCTCCCGGCGCTTACTCCACCGGCGCCTCCGGCGTGGTCTTCACCCCCGGCACCGAGATCAACACCAGCGACGTCACCATCGATGGTAACATCACCAATGGAATCACCCCGACTTCCCTTTCTATTTCATCAGCAACCGTGCGGCTCACCGGCACCGGCAACACCTACACCGGCGGCACCGTCGTCGATGCCGGCACCCTCATCACCTCCACCCAGAGTCTCCCCGTCAACGGAGCCATCAGCCTGCCGAACAACGGCGCGTTGATTCTTAATCAGACCTCCAACGGTTCCTTCGGCGGCGTCATCTCCGGCACCGGCACCCTCACGAAACAAGGCCCCGCCAGCCTCACCCTCACCGGTGCCAACACCTACAGCGGTGGCACCACCCTCACCGCCGGCACGCTCGCGCTCTCCGGCGCCGGCACCTTGGGCGACACCACGGGCGTCCTCGCCATCAACGGCGGCACCCTCGACCTCGGCACCACCAGCCAGACAACGGGCGCCGTCACCCTCGGCGGTGGCACGATCAGCAACGGCACCCTGAACGGCACCTCCTACTCTTCCACCGGCGGCGTGGTCAGCGCTTCCCTGGTCGGCACAGGTGCGCTCACCAACACCTCGGGTTCCACGACCCTCTCCGGCACCAACACCTACACCGGCGGCACCACCGTTAACGGCGGCACCCTCACGGTTAACACCACGTCGCTCCCCGGCAACGTAGCCGTAGCCAGCGGCAGCTCGCTCGTGTTCGACCAACCGGCTGATGGCGCTTTCAGTGGCGTCATCTCAGGCGCAGGCAGCCTCGTCAAATCGGGCAACGGCGTCCTCACGTTGACGGGTGCCAACACCTACACTGGCACCACCACCATCACGGGCGGCAGGATTGCAGTCTCCGGCTCCGGCACATTGGGCGGCGGCCTCGTCACCTCCTCAGGTGGCACGATTGACGCCGTTCTCTCCGGCACGGGTCTGACCACCACCGGTGGCACCACCACGCTGCTTCGTAACAACACCTACACCGGGGCCACCACGATTTCGGGCGGCACCCTCGTCCTCGGCACGGCCACGACCACGGCCAGCACCGGCACCGGCGCAGTCACGATCGCCTCCGGCGCCTTCCTTCGCGGCAACGGCACGATCAACGGCAACCTCATCAACGGCGGAACCGTCAGCCCCGGCTTCTCGCCCGGCACGATCACCGTTATCGGCAACTACCAGCAGACAAACACCGGCACTCTCGTCATCGAAATCGCGCCCACCGCCTCCGACAAGTTGGTCATCACAGGCGGCACGGCGATGCTCGCCGGCACCTTGCAGCTCGACGCCATCGACGGCTTCAATCCGGCCGGCCAGACAATCGAGTTCCTCACCGCCGACGGCGGCGTGAGCGGCGTGTTCGACTCTATCACCGGCAGCGCGGCTGACCGGGCGACCGTCAGCCGAGAAATCATCACCAGTAACCCCAACGCCAGGTCGGTTAAATTCACGCAGCTCGCGTTCACCAGCTTCGCCACCACGCCTAACCAGACGGCGATTGCCACCGCAGCCCAGAACAGCCCGGCGATCACCACCGCGATCAACTCCCTCACCACCGCCAGCCAGGTCACTGCTGCGCTCAACGCAATCTCGCCCCAAGGCTATCAAGTCTGGTCCGACATCGCGTTTGCTCACTCGGCCTCGCTCGGCGACCGCCTCAACCGCCAGCCCGGCGCCACCGAAGGCCACGATGATTATTACTTCGAGGCCTCCCAGAGCCGCGGTCGCATCACCGGCGATCAAAACGTCCGCTCGACGACCTACACCAGCGAGTCCGGCCTTGTCGGAGCCAACCACTACGTGAGCGAAAATCTCACCCTTGGCGGCTTCTTCGAATACACCGAGAGCAACGCCGACCTGGGTTCCGCCGGCAGCGAAACGACCGTCAAGACCAAGATGCCCGGTATCCGTGCCGCCTGGAAACAGAACGCCTGGTTCGCCAACGGCGCCGTCGCCTACGGCTTTGATGACTACGAGTCCTCCCGTGTCATCAACTTCCCCGGCACGTCCCAGACCGCCAAATCCGAGACCAGCGGTAAACAGTGGCTCGCCGACGTCACCTTCGGCCGCCGCTTCCAGACCGGTCCCGTCACCCTGTCGCCCTTCGCCGGCATCCAAGCCAATGGTTGGAGAGCCAAGAGCTTCACTGAGACCGGTGCCGGTGCGTTCAACGCCACGGTCGCCAATCAAGAGGCCGACTCGCTGCGCACGCAGCTCGGCCTTGAGGCCTCCGTCGCCTTCAACGTGGGCAGCATCCTGCTGCGCCCCCACGCTCGCGGCGCCTGGATTCATGAGTTGTCCAACGACAGCCGCTCGATCGAAGGCACCCTCGGTGGCGCCGCCTACACCGTCCGCACCCGCAACCCCCAGGTGGACAGCGCCCGCTTGAGCGCCGGCCTCGACGTCGTGCTCAGCCCGACCGTCTCGCTCTACGCCGACTACTCCATCCAGACCGGCAACCGCACCCGCGTGCTCGGCGAATGGCGCGCCGGCCTCGGTGTCAGCTTCTGATCCAAGCCGGTTCAACCGGCTTTAGAAATCGAGGCCTCCGGTTTTTACCGGAGGCCTTTTTTGCGCCCTCATGAACTCACCGCAGCGGGTAGGGTTTATCCTCATATCAGAAAGCTGAATACACGCGTAAGCTCTCCATTCTAGCCTATGAAACTTAAAAACCTGCCTGTCCTCCTCATTCTCGTCACCGCTCCCATCGCCTTGTTCGCCTCCTCGGAGACCGATCGTAAGATCGAGAACGCCGCCGAAGCTTCCTACAATTACCGCACCGTCCTGGCGGGCTCCGTGAAGGTCAAAGCCAACGACGGCGTTGTCACCCTCACCGGCACCGTCGAAGACAAAGACGACCGCGCCCTCGCCGTCGACACGGTCGAAAACCTTCCCGGCGTCACCAGCGTGAACAACGAGATCATGGTCAAGCCCAGCCACCCCGAGCACTCCGATGCCTGGATCGCCTTCAAGGTCCGCAGCCGCCTTCTCGTTAAACGCAACGTCAGCGCCGCCACCACCGTGGTCGCCGTGCAAGAGGGCGTCGTCACCCTCACCGGCACCGCCGACAACGCCGCGCAGAAAACACTCACCGCCGCCTACTCCAAGGACATCGACGGGGTGAAATCCGTTAAGAACGAAATCGTCGTCAAAGACGCCCCCGCCCCGGGCTCCACGATGAGCGAGAAGATCGACGACGCCTCCATCACCAGCCAGATGAAATACGCCCTCCTCACGACCAAGGCCACCCGCGCCGCGAAGACCAAGATCACCACGACCGACGGCGTGATGACCATCACCGGTGAAGCCCAGTCCGCCGCCGAAAAATCCCTCGTGACCAAACTCGCTGAAGACGTCCGCGGCGTGAAGTCCGTCACCAACGAGATGACCGTTAAGAGCTAAGCCGGCCCAGCCTCTCAATCCAAATTACTGTAACATGAACCGACTCGTCTCACTCGCCCTCCTCGTTGGCGGCATCATCCTCATCATCTACGGCGTCCAAGCCTCGGAATCGATCAGCTCGGAATTTTCCCGCCTCTTCACCGGTTCCCCGACCGACAAAACCCTGTGGATGCTCATCGGCGGCTGCGTCGCTGCGCTCGTCGGCGCTGGCGGTGTGTTCAGCGGCTCAAAATCCTCTTAACCCACACCTCCCATGCTCAGCTACGCCATCACTTTTCTCATCATTGCGCTCATCGCGGGCGTCCTCGGTTTCGGCGGTATCGCCGGCACCGCCTCGTCGATCGCCCAGATCCTCTTTGTCATCTTCCTGATCCTCTTCATCGCGTCGCTGATCCGCGGCCGCAGGGCCTGAGCGCATTCGGCTCCGTCACTCTCATCCAAATCAAATTCAATTCATGAAGCTCACCAACGAAACCACTGCCCAGACTCCCAAGGACCTCCTCAACGATCTTCACGCGCTCGTCAGCGAAGCCGAAAAGATGTTGGGCGACTCCGTAACCGAACACACCGCCGACGCCGTCAGCGCCCTGCGCGTGCGCTTCGATGCCGCGCAAGAACGCCTCGGCCACCTCTACGCCGGTGCCAAACAAAAGGTCGTCGCCGGCGCCAAATGCACCGACGAAGCCATCCGCACCAACCCCTACCAATCCCTCGCCATCGCCGCCGGCGTCGGCCTGCTCGTGGGCGTCCTGATCGGTCGTCGCAGTAACCAATAACCAAGTCCCCGATGGACACGCCTCCTCCTCCCGCGACCGGCATCCTGGGCTCGTTGCGGACCCTCTGCGACGGTCTCATCGCCGGCGCGGAGAAACGACTCGAATTGTTCTCGCTGGAGTTGCAGGAGGAGAAGCTCCGCCTGGTTCAGATCTTCATGTGGATCAGCGCGGTCGCCTTCAGCGGCATGATGGCGATTACCTTCATCAGCCTCGTGTTGGTCTACGTATTTTGGGAGAGCGCCCGTCTCGCAGTGCTGAGCGGACTGGCCTTCGTCTACATCGCGGCGTTCGTCGCACTCACCGTCGCGTTCCGTCGCTACCTCGCGCGCCAACCCCAGCCGTTCGCCGCCACCATCGGCGAACTTGAAAACGACCGCGCATGTATCCACACGACGAGTTAACCCGCCTCGCCGCGCACAAAGCGGTGCTCCGGCGAACGATCACCCGCCAGCGAGTCGAATGTGCTGCCGCCGCCGCTCGCGCCCTGCGCCCCTTGGAGCTGCTGGATCGAGTCATGACGCTGGTTCGCCGCTTCTCGCCCCTCGCCCTGATGGCGGCGGTGCCCGTGGGCTTGGCTATCCAGCGCACGGCTTTTCCCCGCCTGAAGCTCCTCGGATTTTTAAGCCGCTGGGGCCCGCCTCTTTTCACCGCCGTTCGCAGTCTGCGCACCCGCCGAGCCTAGGGCGTGTTTCTGAAATACCTCAGGGCGTCGAACTCGGCGAGTGAGAGGGAAAGCAGGCTGGGCCGGCGTTGTCCTCGGCGGCACGACCCGCTG
>JANODO010000084.1:0-2775 GCA_031412735.1 Rariglobus sp.
TCACTCACTCCGCCAACACCGTCGTGCACTCGGTCGTCGAAGGCGTTAAGAAAAACCCCATCCCGGTGCTGCTGATCGGCGCCAGCGTGGCGTGGATGATCTATGCCAGCCGCCGCGAGCAGTCCGGCACCATGGCCCGCCGGTCGAGTTCGCCGCAACGATATGGGGACGATTCGCCCTACGACGGGAGTTTGTCTTACGACTCTCCCCTCGGGTCTTCCGTTGCAGACTCCGGCGATGAAACTGAACACGGCAGCACCGGCGATGCGTCGCAGGGACAATGGAAAGAAGATATGAAGGGTGGTTCGGCATCCATGGTCGGCGCGGTGAAAGACAAGCTGTCGGAAGCGGGCGAGGCTGTGGGCGAGAAATTCCAGGAGGTAAAACAGGGCGCCCAGGAGATGGCGTCCAAGGTCAAGGCGGGCACCGCCCACGCCTACACGGCCACGCGGGATCGGGTCGTCGAAACCGCCGACCGGCACCCCTTGGAGGTTGGGCTTGTCGCCCTCTCGGTGGGGCTCCTCGCAGGCCTGGCGATTCCCACTCCGAATATCGTGAACCGCCAGTTTGGCGGCACGGCTGATCGGCTGCGCCAGCGCACCCGCGAGGCCGGCACGGAAATGCTGGAGAAAGGCAAACGCGTCGCGGAAGCCACCGTCGTGGCGTTGACCGACGAAGCCGGTGCGCAAGGCCTCACGGCGGATTCCCTCGGCCAGAAAGTCACTGCGATCGCCGACCGGGCTAAGCAGGCGGGCGAGGAGAGCGCAAAGCGCGAAGGACTCACCCCTAGCTAGGCCCTACGTTGGCGGAGCCCCGCGTGCAGCGAGGGCTTTCAGAAATTCATGACGGGACTTTTCGCGCGTCGACAGGCGGCGCGGTCGTGCCGGCGCACCGGTGGGTTTTTTCGCGCGCCAAGATAATCAGCCGGAGAAAACATGGCGTCAGAACCTACAGCCAAGCCCATTGCCACGTCCGGCGCGGCACACGAGAAAGAGCGGGGGCGCGATGCCCGAACGCCCGCCGAAGTGCCCGCGCAAGGCTGGCTCGATATCCTGACGCGCACCAAGCAGCAGTTTGCTGAGGACAATCTCACGATCGTGGCCGCGGGCGTGGCGTTTTACGCGTTCGTCGCCGTCGTGCCCGCGCTCGCGGCGCTCATTGCCGTCTATGGATTGGTCGCGGATCCTTCCACGGTTGGGCATCATCTCGAATCGTTGGCAAGGGTGGTCCCGCGGGAGGCGTTGCCCCTGCTGCAGGAACAGATGATCCGCCTCACGGCCGACAACCAGGCGGCGGGCATTGGCGCGATCGTCGGCGTGCTCCTCGCGATTTACGCCAGCGCCAATGCGACCAAGGCGATGATCTCTGGGCTCAACATTGCCTACGATGAGACCGAAAAACGGGGTTTCCTAAGGCTCACGTGGCACGCGTTGCTGCTGACGTTGGGCGCGATTGTCGCCGCCGTGCTCGCGGTCGCTTTGCTGGCGGTCCTGCCCTCGCTGCTTGGTTTCCTCCCCGTGTCACAAGGGGTGGAGACGCTGTTGAACTGGATTCGCTGGCCGTTTCTGCTCGGAGGATTCATGGCGGTGCTGACGGTCCTATATCGCTACGGTCCGTCGCGTAACGATGCCCAGTGGAAATGGGTGAGCCCCGGCGCCATCGTGGGCGCGGTGCTCTGGCTCGTGGGCTCGGCGCTGTTTTCACTCTATGTATCTAAGTTCGGCAGCTACGGGAAAACCTACGGCCCGCTCGGCGCCATCGTCGTGTTTCTCCTTTGGCTTTATATCTCGGCGCTGACCGTCCTGGTCGGCGCCGAGTTCAACTCCGAGATGGAACGTCAGACGAAGAGGGATACCACCGAGGGCCCGGAGAAACCCCTGGGCGAACGCGGGGCGAATTCCGCCGACACGGTCGGCCCTTCGCGCGAGGAGCTGCGCGCTCCGCAGAAAAAATAGCCGGTGGCGGAGGCTGATGAAAAGGCTCGCCGCCGCCCTGAATTTTTTGCGCGATTTTCCGGTTGTCGTTCGGATTTCGTTTTCCGACGCTGCTCGCACCCAATCAACGTTGGGCCGGCAGATGCCTCGGCACCCGGGCCGTGCTGCGAGTGCAGCCGGATCAGTTTCATCCCCAAAAAAATCGAAGATACCCCATGAGCTTGAATTCGACCCCGTCTTCCTGCGTCGGCCTCCGCCGGTGCGCGAGATTTGCCACGCTCGTCGCAGGCTTGGCCTGTCTGTTCATCAGCCCGCTCGCTCACGCCGCCGACACCGGCGTGATCGCCGGCACGGTCAGCAATGCCGCCACGGGCAACCTGCTCCAGGGCGCGCGCGTCGAGGTGCCCGCGCTGGGACGCACGGCCTTGGCTGACGAGACCGGGCGCTACGTGCTCACCGGTCTGCCGGCGGGGACGCATGAACTCGTGGTCACCTACATCGGCCTCGATTCCATGCGCTCGCAGGTAGTCGTGGCCGACGGCGGACGCGCCGAGCGGAGTTTCGACCTCACGACCGGCATCTATAAAATGGAGGCGTTCAAGGTCGCCGGCGCGCGCGAGGGCGACGCCGCCGCGCTCACTTCGCAGCGCAACGCCGAAAACCTGAAGACTGTCATCGCGATGGATTCGTTTGGCAACCTGCCCAACATGAGCGTGGGCGAGGTCGTGATGCGCCTGCCCGGCGTGGCGGGCTCGCCGACCGACGAAGGCCTGAGTTATGGCTTCAACACCCGCGGCACCGGCGCGGGGCAGAACACCGTCAAGGTCGATGGGCAGTTGAT
>JANODO010000085.1:0-2041 GCA_031412735.1 Rariglobus sp.
GCTCCGGTGGTGGCCGTGCAGGCGACCCGCGTTGCCGATGTCGTCCTACTAGGCGCCGGGTTCTCGGCCGGTCTTCGCCAAGGCATGGTGTTCAGCGTTGTCCGCAGCGGAGTGCAGATTGCCGAGGTCGTCCTCGTCGAACTTCGCCCCCGCGCCGGCGCCGCTCTCATCCTGAACCTCGCGCCCGGTCAATCGATTCGGGCCGGCGACACCGCTACTGTCAAAACTCTCAAGGTATAACAAAAACATCAAAAGGGCAGGGGACCTCGTCCTGCTGTCGCCCCAAAAGGGAATCTTAAATCAACATGGAAGTCCAAGCCCTCACCCGCTACGCGCGTATGTCCCCTAAAAAGGTGCGCGAAGTTGTCCGCACCATCCAAGGCCGCAAAGCCAACGATGCTGTCGATCTCCTCACGCTCATCCCGCGCAAGTCTGCCCGCCTGATCGTCAAGACGCTCAAGAGCGCCATCGCCAACGCCGAAAACAACAACAACCTCTCCGCCGATTCCCTCGTCGTAAAGAGCGCTCTCGTTGAAAACGGCCCCGTCCTCAAGCGCTTCAAGGCCGGTGCCCGTGGCACTGCTATGCCCCGCCGCAAGAAGATGTCCCACATCCGCATCGTCCTGTCTGACGGTAACTCCAACTAATTTACTACCATGGGCCAAAAGACTAACCCGATCGGCTTCCGCCTTGCCGTCCGTCGTAACTGGCAGTCCCGCTGGTATGCCAGCAAGAAGGACTTCGCTAAGCTCCTCCTCGAGGATCAGATTATCCGTGAGAAACTCATGGAGAAGCTGAAGCAGGCTTCCGTTCCCCGCATCTTCATCGAGCGCGCCTCCAACCGCGTCCGCGTCAAGATCTACACCGCCCGTCCTGGTATCGTGATCGGCCGCAAGGGCGCGGAGATCGAGAACATCAAGGCTGAACTCGCAAAGCTCACCGGCAAGGACATCCTCCTCGACATCCAGGAAGTTAAGAAGCCTGAGATCGAGGCCCAGCTCGTCGCCGAGAACGTCTGCCTCCAGCTCGAACGCCGTATCGCTTTCCGCCGCGCCATGAAGAAGGCCGTCGAAATGGCCATGGCTCTCGGTGCCGAAGGTATCCGTATCCAATCCTCGGGCCGCCTCGGTGGCGCCGATATCGCTCGCCGCGAGTGGCAGCGCAAGGGCCGTGTGCCTTTGCACACGCTCCGTGAGAACATCGACTACGGCTTCGCTGAAGCGAAGACCGTTTACGGCAAGATCGGCGTCAAGTGCTGGATCTGCAAAAAGGAAGCCGATACGACGCTCTAATCCGTCGTTCGAACCTAACCATTTAACCAAAGAGAAACCATCATGGCTCTCGCTCCAGCACGCACCAAATACCGCAAATCCCAGAAGGGTTCCCGCAAGGGCAACGCCAAACGTGGTAACACGATTTCCTTCGGTGAATTCGGCCTCCAGTCCCTGACCCGTGGTCCAATGACCGGCCAGCAGATTGAAGCCGCCCGCGTCACCATCTCGCGCCACCTCAAGCGCAAAGGAAAACTCTGGATTCGCGTTTTCCCCCACAAGCCAATCACCAAGAAACCAGCCGAAACGCGCATGGGCTCTGGTAAAGGCCCGGTCGAATACTACGTCGCCCAGATCAAACCAGGCGCCGTCTTGTTCGAACTCGCCGGCGTTCCTGTCTCCGTCGCCAAAGAGGCCTTCCGCCTCGCTGACGCCAAACTGCCCTTCCATTGCCGCTTCATCGTGCGCGAAGGCACCGCCGCCTAATACCAACCCGGCTAACGCTGGAACCACACGCCATGAGCAAGAAGACCAATCCCATTAACGAACTCGCCCCCGCCGAGATCGCCATCAAGCTGACCGAAACCCGCGAGAAACTCCTCCACCTCCGCCTGCGCAAGCAGACCGGGCAGGTTGAGAAGACCTCCGAGCTGCGCTCCCTCCGCAAGGACATCGCCCGTCTCGAGACTGCGCGCACCGCCAAGAACAAGAAGGCCGCCGCTTAAGCTGCGCACGCCGTCTCAACACGTAAAAGAACATGTCCACCACGA
>JANODO010000086.1:0-56990 GCA_031412735.1 Rariglobus sp.
GTTTTTTTATCCAAATACCATAATCCCCTGCTCACCGCCTTTGTGATTTCCGCGTTTGTGGGTGATCCCTACTGCGCCGGTCCTGTGCTTCTCGTAGCCCCCGGTTCCCGTCGCTTTGTGGCTCCCCCCGTCGACCGCCAATCACCGCAACACCTCGGTCATTGGTCACTGGTCATTCGCCATTCGTCATGCGTCATTCGTCATTCCGTCATTCCGTCATTCCGTCATTCGTCATTCGTCATTCGTCATTCGTCATTCGTCATTCCGTGGCCTCCGGCCACGGTCCGGTCTTGCCCCTTGACCGTTCGTCATCGGTCATTGGTCATTCCCATCATGCCTTCTCTCGTCTTTACCATCGCCAACCAAAAGGGTGGCGTCGGCAAAACCACCACCGCGGTTAACCTCGCTGCCGCGCTCGCCGATAAGAAAATCCACACCTTGCTCATCGACCTCGAACCGCAGGCCAACGCCACCAGCGCGATCGGCGTCGAAAAACAGGCCGGCCGTAGTCTCTACGGTCCCCTTCACGGCGAAGGCACCGCCTTGGAGATGGTTACGCCCACCGCCTACGAATACCTTTCACTCATCCCGTCCGAAGAAGACCTCGCCGCCGCCGAAATCGAACTCGCCCAGACCGAGAACTACCTTTCCCGCCTCCGCACCCTTCTGGAACCCATCAAAAAGTCCGGCGGCTACCGCGTCATCATCATCGATTGCCCGCCCTCCATGGGCATTCTGTCGATGAACAGTCTCGCCGCCGCCGACTACCTGCTGATCGCACTCCAGTGCGAATACATGGCACTCGAAGGCCTCGGCCAAATTCTTCGCAACGTCGAGCGCATCAAAACCGCCGGCATCAACAACGGCCTCGAGCTCGGCGGCGTCGTCATGACGATGTTCGACATCCGCACCAACCTCTCGCGCCAAGTCGTTGAAGAAGTGAAGAAGCACCTGCCCGACAAAATCTTCAACACCGTCATCCCGCGCACCATCCGCCTCAGCGAGGCCCCCAGCTTCGGCAAGACGATCTTCGACTACGACCCGCTGTCCCCCGGCGCCACGGCCTACAAAAACTTGGCCAAAGAAATCATCGCCCGCTTCGGGCTGAAGTAACCCGCTCCGATTCGTTCTCTTAGTCGTTTTCGTTCTCTCGTTTGTTTTGTAGCCGAGAACGAGTAAGGGAACGAGGAACGAGAACGACTTTATATCAATGTCCGCCCTCGCCAAATACCGGCACGCCTTCCTCATCGGGCTTCAAAGTAACATCGTTTACCGGTGGAACTTCGGCATTCGCGCGCTCTTCTCGCTGTTCCACCTCGCGTTCGTCTTCATCCTGTGGGGCGCGGCTTACAGCGGCCAGACCCACATCGGCGGCTTCGACCTTAACCAGACCCTCACCTACTTCATCGTTCTCCTGATGATGCAGTTTTTCATCGGTGCGTTCAACGAGGACTACCAAATCAGCGAGGACATCCGCAACGGGCTCATCAACCAGTTCCTGCTGAAGCCGATCAACTATTACCTCTACCGCTTCAGCATCTTCGTCGCCGCGCGCCTCGTATCGGGATTCCTCGTGATCCTGCCGCTCCTCCTCGCGTTGCCGCTCCTGAAAGACCACATCGTCCTCCCCGATGAAACCTGGCGCCTCGCCCTCGGGTTACCCGCGATGGTGATGGCCGCGCTCATTCAGTTCACCATCGCCTATATCTTTGGACTGCTGACGTTCTGGTTTCTCGAAATCCAGTCGTTCATCATCCTCTCGCTGGCGATCGAAACCATACTCGGCGGCCAGATGTTCCCGCTCGATCTAATGCCCGCCTGGTTCTTTCGCATTTCCCAGTGGTTGCCGTATTATTACCAGATGTATTTCCCGACCGCGATTTTCACCGGCCGCCTTGATTGGGCCTCATCGGTGAACGGCCTCGCCATCCAAGCCTTCTGGGTGCTCGCCCTGCTCGCCCTCGCCCAGTTCCTCTGGTCACGCGGCCTCCGCCGCCACACCGCCGTGGGCGGCTGACCCCATTTATCTTCCCTCCGCTTTTCGTGTCTTTCGTGTGTTTCGTGGTTAAAAAACTCCGTTTCTTGAAGTGAAAATCATCGACTACATCCGCATCTGGCTCGCCTGCGCCCGCTACTCGGTCGTGCGCACGATGATGTTTCGTTTCGACTTTCTCATGTGGGCTCTCGTCGAATTCTTCTGGATGGGCGTCAACCTCCTGCTCGTCCAGGTCATCTACGACCACACCGACTCCATCGCCGGCTGGACCAAATACGAGATGCTCCTGCTCGTCGGCAGCTCCATGGTCGTTCAGCGCTTCATCATGGGCTTCGTGTGGACCAACCTCTTTGAGATGGCCCGCAACGTTCGCACCGGTCACTTCGATTTCTTCCTGTCACAGCCGGGCAACCCGTTGTTCATGGTGTCCACGCGCAAACTCGATCTCGACGGCCTGGCCAACGCCGTCGTCGCCGTGGCGGTCGTGGTCTACGCCCTCAACCAACTCGGTATCGTGCCGTCTGTGACCGACCTGTCGCTCTACACGTTGATGATTTTCTGCGGTTTCCTCATCAACTACAGCGTCCTCTTGATAACGGTCTCACTCACATTCTGGCTGGGAGCCGCCCAGGGGATCGAAGGCAGTTATTTCACGTTGATGGAATTCTCACGCCTTCCGCGCCAGGCGTTTAAAGGCGTGGCCA
Organism: Rariglobus sp.; assembly: GCA_031412735.1. Classification (GTDB taxonomy): domain Bacteria; phylum Verrucomicrobiota; class Verrucomicrobiia; order Opitutales; family Opitutaceae; genus Rariglobus. The sequence continues at coordinate 2,701 of JANODO010000086.1, forward strand.
ACATCCTCTTCGTCTGGATTCTCCCCGCCGTCGTGGTGAGCAACGTCCCGGCCTCCGCCCTCATCCACGGCTTTAATCTCAACAACACACTGTGGCTAGTCGCCGTCACCCTGATGTGGCTGACGTTCGCCGTGTGTATCTTCAACCGCGGCCTGCGCCGCTACGCGAGCGCCAGCTCGTAGGCTGCGAGCTTGCTCGCGCGCTGTTTTCTCGTGACCACCTTAGCCCAACTCCAAGCCCGACTCGGACACCCTTTCCGCGATCCGGCGTTGTTGCTCCAGGCGCTCACCCACCCGGGCTACACCAACGAGCACCCGGCCGACGGCGACCACTACCAGCGGCTCGAATTTCTAGGCGACGCCATCATTCAATTCGTCGTCACCGACGCGCTCTTTCACCTCCGCCCGACCGAACGCGAAGGCGAACTCAGCCGCCTCCGCGTCGCCCTCACCAACGGTATTTTCCTCAGCGGACTCGCCCGCGAACTGCACATCACCGCGCACCTGCGTCTCTGCGCCGCCGAACAAAAAACCGGCGGCTCCCCCACCGCCGCCGGTGACGCCTACGAAGCGGTTGTCGGCGCGATCTTTTTGGATGCCGGCCTCACCGCCGCCCAAGACTTTATCCGCCGTAGCTACGGCGACTGGGAAAACCGCCTCGCCAGTCTCAACGTTGAGGAAGCCAACCCCAAGGGCCGCCTGCAGGAACGCGTGCAACCCCTCCACGGCTCCGGCGCCTTGCGCTACGAAACCGTCCACAGCGCCGGCGCCGATCACGCCAAGGAATACACCTCGACCGTCCTCCTCGCCGACCGCGTCCTCGGCACCGGGCGCGGCACGTCCAAAAAGATCGCCGAGGAAGCCGCCGCCCGCGCCGCGCTGGCCACCGAAATCTAACTCCGATTTGCGAACTCGCCGAGAACGCCGAGGAGTAAGAAAACGACCACCGAGACCCACCCGCCATGGCTTCCGCATCTCAAGTCCTCCTGGATAACGTCCTCCTTCCCGCCGAAGCCGCTCACATCCCCGCGACCAGCGAGGCGTTTCTCTACGGCCACGGCGTCTTCGAAACCATCAAGGTCCTCAACGGTCGCCCCGCCTGGACCGCTCAACACCACGCCCGCCTCACCGCCAGCACCCGCGCCCTCGACTTGCCTTACACGGTCGACCTCGCCTCGTTCCGCAGCCGCCTCCAACGCGTGATCACGGCCAACGCCGTCACCGACGGCTCCGCGAAGGTGATCGCCTTTAACAGCGGCGACACCACCGGCGAACTCATCACCACCAAGTCCAACGCGTATCCGCCGGAAGCCTACACGCGCGGCTTTCGTCTCAAGACGGTCTTCACCGGCGAGCGCACCGGCGTGCTCACCGCCTACAAAACGCTCAACTACCTCGCCAACATCCGCGCTAAACGCGCCGCGCTCGCCGCCGGCTTCGACGAAGCCCTCTTCATCACCCCGGCCGGCATCATCATCGAGGGCGCCACGACCAACCTCTTCGCCGTGCGCGACGGTATCGTCTTCACGCCGCCGCTCGCCAGCGGCCCGCTGCCCGGCATCGCCCGCGCCGAGGTCCTCGCCCTCCTCGGCCCGGCCCGCGTCCGCGAGGTGTTGCTCACCACGTCCGACCTGCACCATGCCAGCGAGTTGTTTGTCACCAACGCACTTATGGGCATCATGCCCGTGTGCCGCCTCGATGATCGCGTCCTCGACGTGGCCCACGCTCCCGTCACCCACTCTCTCCAAGCCTCCTACCGACTCCGCGAAACCACCTCTCTCCCCTAATGCCCACCCTCGCCCGTCTCCTCGCCGCCCTCGCCGCTTGCCTCGTTCTCACCGCCTGCGGAAAAAAGACCCCCGCACCCACCGTCAACGCGGCCGCAGCGCCCGTTCCCACGAAAATCGTCGTCCAACTCGACTGGGTCGCCGAACCCGAGCATGGCGGTTTCTACCAGGCCCAGGCCAAGGGCTACTTTAAAGACGCCGGCCTCGACGTGGAACTCATCCCCGGCGGTCCCAACGCCTTCGTCATGCAAAAGCTCGCCACGGGCAAGGCGCAGTTCGGCCAGTCCGACAGCACCAACACGTTGCTCGCCATCGCCGAGGACATTCCGGTCATCCAGGTCGCCGCCGTCTTCCAGAACGACCCGTCCGTGCTCATGCTGCACGCCGACAACCCGGTCACCCGGTTTGAAGATCTCGGCGGTAAGACCATCATGGCCCGCCCCGAATGGGCGTTCCTCCCGTATTTGAAAAAGAAATACGGCATCGATTTTAAGCTGATCCCGCAAAACTTCTCGGTCGCCAATTTCATCGCCGATAAAAACTTCATCCAGCAGGGCTTCTACATCGCCGAGCCCTACCACATCACCCAAGGCGGCGCCAAAATGCCACGCTTCCTCTACGCCTGGGACGCCGGCTTCGACGCCTACACCGTGCTAACCGCCAACAAGGCGTGGTGCGAAGCGCACCCGGAGCAGACCCGCGCCTTCCTCGCCGCCTACATCAAGGGCTGGAACGACTACCTCACGGGAGACCCGGCCGCCGCGCACGCGCTCATGAAGGCGGCCAACCCCAACAACACCGACGCCTTCATGATGTTCTCCCGCCAGATGATCATCGACGAGAAGCTCGTCATCGGACGCGGCCCCGACGGCAGCCCCGCCAACACCGGCCGGATCACCGCCGAGCGTTTCCAGAATCAAATCGGCCAGCTCGAAGACCTCGGCATTCTCGCCAAAGGCAAGGTCACCGTGCCGCAAGCGATGACCACCACCTACCTGCCCTGAGGTAGGAGCCCATTTATGGGCGATTAACCTATCGCGCCCCCCTCGGTCATCGCACGCCTGTCTCTCTCTCCCACGCTCTCCCACGCTCGCTTTCTCGCTTTCTCTCTCGCTCGCTCCTCCTGCTACCCTCCACGCGAGCCATCGCCCATAAATGGGCTCCTACCTCAACCAACCGCATGCCCGTTCCCGACGCCCGCCCCCGTTTCCTCTCCCTACTCCAGTCCGCCATCCGCGACGGCACGCTCGTGAAGCTCACCCTCGGGAAACACCGCGGAGCCGACGCCACCTTGCACAACCTCTTCGTCCGCCCCGTCTCGCTCAAAGCCGGCCCGCACCTCTCGCTCCTCTGGCGTCACGCCACCCGCGACATCACGAAAAACCACCCGCCGGCCGAAGCGCTTGCACTCATTGAGCCGCTCATCGCCGGTGATTTTCTCGACGCGCACCTCTTCACACCGGTCCACACCGCCCAACTCGAAACCCGCCCCGACGGCACCGTGCGCCTCTCCGTGAAGACCGCCACCGTGGCCCCCGCGCCCGCCGCCGACGGACACGATCGGGCCAAGTCTCACCTGATCGCCGGCGACGCCCCGTGGCTCCGCGCCCTCGGCGTAACCAACGACCGCGGCCTCCCCCGCGAAGGCATGGCGCACAAATTCCGCCAGATCCAAAAGTTCACCGAGCTCCTCGCCCAACTCCTCGCCGAAGCCGACCTGATCGAACCCGACTCCGCCCGTAGCCACGAGCACCAGCGAGTGGATTCCGTCCTCCGCATCGCCGACATGGGTTGCGGCAAAGGCTACCTGACCTTCGCCCTCGCCGCCCATCTTGGTTCCAACGCCGATGTCACCGGCATCGAGTCCCGCCCCGAGCTCGTGCACCTGTGCAACCAACTCGCCCGCGACCCCGCGCACCCGCTGCCGAACCTGAGATTCGCCGCCGGTGACATCGCCTCGACCATCCTGGAAAACAACCTTGATGTCCTCGTGGCCTTGCACGCGTGCGACACCGCGACCGACGACGCCCTCGCCAAAGGCCTCGCCGCCAGCGCGCGCCTGCTCGTCGTTTCGCCGTGCTGCCAGAAAGAATTACGCCCGCAACTCACCGCACCCTCCGTGCTGGCCGACGCGCTGCGCCACGGGATTTTCCAGGAGCGCCAGGCCGAATTCGTCACCGACTCCCTCCGCGCCATGTTACTCGAATGGGCCGGCTACAAAACCAAAGTCTTCGAGTTCATCTCGACCGAGCACACCGCGAAAAACCTCATGATCACGGCCATCAAGACGGGTCGCCCCCGCGGTGCCGACACCGCGCTCGCCGACCGCATCCGCGCCTTCGCCGCCTTCTACGGCATCCGCCACCAGCGCCTCGCCGAGCACTTGAGTTTCACGCTTTCAAACCCATGACCTGGGACCAACTCGACTGGGCCGCGCTGGATCGTCTGCGCACCGGCTTCCTTGCAGGCAACGCCGCCGCCAGCGGCCCTTACTGGCAGTCCGCTTCGGATCTCGCCAGCTACGACCTCACCTACGCCGAGCGCATCGGCTGGAAATGGGACGCGCTCCTCGACGAACTGCGCCGCCGCAAGTGGCGTCCGCCCTCCGGCGGCGTGTTGCTCGATTGGGGATGCGGCAGCGGCATCGCCGGACGGCGCACGCTCGCCGCCTTCGGTGCCGACACGTTTTCCGAACTCATCGTGTGGGATCACTCGCCGCTCGCCCGCACCTTCGCCGCAGACCGCGCCCGCGAGGCCTTTCCGTCTTTCCCCGTAGCGGCGAGCGCCAGCGAGCCGAGTCCGGCCTCGTTGCCCGCGACCTACACCCTCGTCGTGAGCCACGTGCTCAACGAGTTGCCCGCCGACGCTCGCGCACGCCTCCTCGCGTTGGTCGCCCGCGCCGCCGCCGTGATCTGGATCGAGCCCGGCACGCACGCCGACAGCCGGGCACTCGCCACCGTGCGGGATCAGTTCCGCTCCAGCCACCGTATCATCGCCCCGTGCACGCATTGCGAGGCGTGTCCGCTCTTTGTAGAGGCCGACGCACGTGACTGGTGCCACTTTTTCGCGCCGCCTCCGGTAGGCATTCAAAACCATTCGGAGTGGGTGCGCTTTTCCCACCGCGCCGGCCTCGACCTGCGCAGCCAAGCCTACAGCTGCCTCGTCCTTGATCGCGCCGACTCACCGCCCTCGGCGCTCAGCTCCACCCCGTCCGCAACCCGCCTGCTCGGTCGAGCCGAGGTCTTCAAACCTTACGCCCGCTTCCTCGCCTGTGACGCCACGGGACTCCATTGGCTGGAACTGCCCAAGCGCGTTGCCCCGGTGTTGGTGAAACGACTCGATAAAAACCCGCCGATCCCGCTCTACACGATCGAGCACGACGGCAAACGCGCCCGCCAGATGACTCCGCTCGTTCCCGACCCGGTTAACCCACTTGAAGAGGCCCATCCCGACGCTTGACTCTCCCCGCCACCATCCCGCAACGTGACCGACTCACCTTTAAAAACCTATGGGCCAACAATCCAACAAAGTCATCAAGAAGAAGCGCCGTATCGCTTACCATAAACGCAAGAACGCCGCTACCGCGGCCCTCAAGAAGCCCGCCGCCAAGGCGAAGAAGTAACCGGCTTCACCCCGATTCTTTTTTAAAAGCCGCAGCCTAAACCGCTGCGGTTTTTTCATGTCTCCAGGGAGGGACGACCTCCGTGTCGTCCGGCTTACACCAATTACACCTCGTAATGGGACTTTAGCATGGCCCGATGTAGCCCCGACCGGTGGTCGGGGTTTCTGGGAGACGCCCGACCACCGGTCGGGCCTACACCAGACGAAAGTCTCATTTCATGCCATAACTGGTATTAACTGAAGGCGGGACCTCCGGTCCCGTCGGACGGTCAGCCTGAGAACGCGCTCGGAGATCGCGTTCCACCTTTCGGAACGGGACCGGGAGGTCCCGGCTCCATTCGGAAGCTAGGAGGCTCCATTCGGGAGGTAGGGACGTCTCTCCGAGGCGTCCGCAGTTGTCGTCAAATAAAGGACTGAGACGCCCCGCTGGAAACGTCCCCACGTAGCCGCGAGCGCGACGAGTGAAGGCGGCGAGAGCTCGCCGCACTCCAAACTCGGCACCTGGAGACGGGGTCTCCCGACCCCGGGTGGGAAATGGCGGGACCGGGAGGTCCCGGCTCCAGCTACAATCTTCATTTGTCACCTATTAAGTGACAAACTGGGGTCGGGGAGGCACGCAGGGCGTGGGCGTTGCCGAGCGCAAGTTGTCACCTATTAAGTGACAAACCGGGATTGGGTGAACGCGGTGGCAGAACGCGGTGGCAGAACGCGGTCGGGGAACGCGGTGGGGGAACGCGGTGGCGGGGGCTCGGTGGGGGGCTCGGTGAGGGGCGCGGTAGCGGGGCCGGGCCGGGCGGGGCGGGGCTCAAATCAACACGCAACGTGTCGATTTTTGAACGTTGCTGATGTCGACGTCTGATTGTCGTTCGAAGGGGGCGATGCGGAAGTGTGGCCGGGCGGGAGCGGCGGGGCGGTAGGTGGAGGGTGTGGGCGGAGGGAAGAAAAAGCCCCGTGTCCGGTGAGGGAGCGCGGGGCGGTGGGTGGCCGTGAGGCGGGCGGGTGGGCCCGGGCGGCAAAGGGGTTTTATTTTGGCTACGCTGAGGCGGCGACCGGGGCCTTGTTGAAGCTCTGGCGGGCTTCCTCGATGGTCTCGTGGAACAGCCAGCCGCGGGTGTCTTCGTAGCCTTTGCATTCGAGGACCACGGCGCCGCTGCCTACCAGCGTGAACTGGAGTCCGACTTCCCGGCATGACTGCATGGCGGCGAGGAGAAGCTTGATGAGCGGCATGTCGAGGCGGGTGACTTCATGCAGATCGAAGACGGCTTTGCTGATGCCGCTGTCCACCGCGTCGGCGATTTTCGCCTTGAGATACGTGGTGATCTCATTGACGACCGACTGAGTGCAGACCACGGGCAGTCGCATGACGAAGAGATCGGCTTCGGAACGGAAATAGCGCTCGGATGTATCCAAATTCATGGCACGGGCAATTTTGGACTCCAGTTCGACGGTATCGATGGGCTTGGTCGCAATGCCGGTAAAACCCACTTGTTGCGCCTGCTGCTGGGCGACGGCGTCGGTCTTTACAACCAGGCCGAAGATGGGCGTGTATTTCGTCTTGAGGTTGGCGCGGAGCACGCGGAACAACGTGAAGGCGGAATCGTCGGGCAACGACAGGGATATCATGAGGAGATCGACCGGGCTGCGGCCGCAGAAATCGATGGCTTCGCCCGTGGTGGTGACACCGTGCACTTTCCAGGGTGTATGTTTGAGGCCCTCCTGGATCTGCGCGAGGATGGCGGGCTTGTCTTCGACGACGAGCAAGGTGGCGGGGTCGAAGATCGACTTGGCCTTGTTGGGCGAATCCGTGATCGGCTTCAGGTCGATGATGCGGCCGACCTTCTGGATGAGCAGGTCTTCCTTAAATGGTTTCACGATGTAGTCGCGCACGCCGATTTTGGCGATTTTTAGGACGTGGTCCTTGCCGCCTTCAGCGGTGAGCATGACCACCGGTATCGCTTTGAGCGCGGGGTCGGCTTTGAGCTTGGTGAGCATTTCCACGCCGTCCATCACGGGCATGGTGACGTCGAGGAGGATGAGGTCGGGCGTCTCTTTGGTGGCGAGCGCGAGGCCCTCGACCCCGTTGGCCGCCTCAAGGATTTCGCAGTCGTAGAGCTTGAAGGCTTTTTTGATGATGATGCGGACGGTCTTGGAATCGTCCACGGTGAGTAGTTTGTAGCGCATGGGGTGCGAGATTTGGGAAGAGGTTATTCGCCGGGTTGCATCAGCAAGTCGGCGGTGAGCGAGTGTCCGCCGATATCGAAACGATAAATCCGGCGGATCGCGGAGCTAATCGGTTCGATGCGGAAGCGGCTGCCTCGCAGGATCGACGGGATCGTGAGTCGGCAAGGGAAGCCGCGGTCGGAGAGTTGGTTTTTAAAGGTGCCCACGGTCATGTTGGTGAGCTCGCCGATGGCGTCGTTGACCGTCTCGTCGCCGGCTTCGGCGACCTCCTCAGGCGACATGCCGAGCATGTTGCCTGCGCATTGCTCGGCGAACTTCACATCCATGTAGAGGTAGATGAGCCCGTTGATGGCACCGATGAAACCGACGGTGCCCACGACGTGGGGATGGTCGAGTTCGAGGGAGTTGGCGGTCTTGTCGGCATCAGCCGGCACGTGCTTGGCGGGCTGGCTTAACATCGTGCTGAAGACCTCCTGCACGGCGTGGGTGATCGTCTCTTGGAAAACGGCGTCTGGGATGTCTTGGATCGCGGGCATGATGGGAGGGGGCGGGTGTGTGGGTTAGTGAGGCTTTGGGTTTAGAAAGCGGGAAAACGTGGGCTCAGGCGGTGGCGGTTTCGGGCATTTCGTTGGCCGAATGATCTTGTTCCGGAGAGGGAGCGGGCATGGCTTCGGCCACCGCTTCGGCGGCGGTGGACCAATCGAAAGGCGATGGGCCGCAAAACAGCAGGCGGTCGTAGATGATGGCTCCGGTGGGGCCGGACCAGCGGGCTTGCAAGCTGAAGCGGCCTTCGCCGAGCGAGCAGCAGTGCAAGGTAAGGGCGAGTCCATGCGTGGGATGCCAATAGGTGGCCAGCCCGAGTTGGTAATCGGCCCGTCGTTTCCAACCGGTCGAGGATTCGGGGCTGAGCATGGCAAGCGTGTTCTCGACGTGGTTGAGGAAGGAAAGCAGGCGCATGATCGGGTTCTGTATTTATCGGTCCGACTGCGCGCGGGTTTAGTGCGATTTAGTAAATGCACCGCGAAATCCGCGCGGCTTCCGCGGATTGACGCGCCGCCGGGCCGGCGGGGCAGATTTCCGGTTTCCGTGCTGGTAGAGCGGCATGCAGGCGGCTTAGCATCCCGGGTCTTACTGTCCCTATGTCTCTCGAAAAAATCTTGGTTATCGATGACGAGCCGTTGGTGCGTCGCTCATTGGAAGATATCCTGAAAGCGCGGAGACTGCAGGTGGCGAGCGCCGCCACGCTGGCGTCGGCCGAGACGTTGTTGGGCAAGGAGACGTTCGACCTGGTTTTGCTCGATGTGCGACTCCCCGACGGCGACGGCCAACGGTTTCTTGAACAGGTGATGGCCCTGCCGACCCACCCGCTGGTGGTGATGATGACGGGCAATGGCACGATCGAGAGCGCGGTGGGCTGCATGCGCGCGGGTGCCTTCGATTACATCATCAAGCCGTTTATGCCGGCGCAGATCGACATGATCCTGCGCAAGGCGGAAAACTACAGCCAGCTCGTCAAGGTGAACCGCTATTTTAGCGAGAGCGCCGGCGGCAAATCCGACCCGATGCTCGGCCGCAGCCAGACGATGTTGCGGGTGCGGCAACTCGTCGAACGCGTCGCCCTGACGGATGCCACGGTGCTCATCACCGGCGAGAATGGCTCAGGCAAGGAAATGGTCGCGCAGGAGATCCACCGCAATTCGCCCCGGCGCTCCGAGCCCTACATCAAGGTGAACTGCGCGGCGCTTTCCGAGCAGCTCATCGAGAGTGAATTATTCGGTCACGAGAAGGGCTCCTTCACCGGCGCGGTCGAGCGTCGCGAGGGCCGGTTCGAACTCGCCAACCGGGGAACGTTGCTGCTCGACGAGGTGAGCGAGCTGCCGCTGAACCTGCAGGCCAAGCTGCTCCGCGTGCTCCAAGAGCGCGAATTCGAGCGCGTGGGCGGCACCAAGACGATCAAGGTCAACGTGCGCATCCTCGCCACGTCCAACCGCGACCTTCAGCACTTCATGGATCGAGGGCTGTTCCGCTCCGACCTGTATTATCGCCTCAACGTGTTCCCTATCTCCGTGCCGCCCCTGCGCGAGCGGCCGGACGACGTCGACCTGTTTGCCGAATCCTTCCTGCGCAGCTTCTCGCGCAAACACGGGGTGCGCCTGCCTGGCTTCACCGATCACGCGCTGGCTGCGTTGCGCGCCTACCCGTGGCCGGGCAACGTGCGCGAGCTGCAAAACACGATCGAGCGCGCCGTGATTCTATCGGAGGACCACCGGCCGGTGACCACCGCCGCGCTCAGCCTCCCGGTGCTTTCGCGAGTCGAGCCCGGTCGCGCCGTGGCGCATTCCGGATTGATCGCGGATCGCACGCGTTCGCCCTTTGCCGAATTTTCCGCGAGGCCGCCGGCGGAGTTCGCCCCCGCACCCGCGCGAATCGCCGCCGAGGAGCCGCCGCGCGAACCGGAAGGCGAGGCGGCGCCTGCGGCCGAGCCCGAACGTGAATCGGTCACTCCGATGTGGCAGCCCGCGAGTGTGGTCGAGTCGCCTGCGGTGCAGCGCCCCGAAATCCTGCCGCTGAGCGAGATCGAGAAGAAGGCCATTTTGGATACGTTGGAATCCACCCAGGGCAATCGCACGCGGACGGCGGAGCTGCTGGGCATCTCGATCCGCACACTGCGCAACAAGCTCAACGAATACCGCATCGAAGAGGGCGTGTCGGCCAAGTGAGGCGACCGCCGGGTGCGCGATACCTTTCGGTGTTCCGCGAGGGCGGCCTGCGGATTTATCAAAAGCGCGCGCACATTGTGCCGATGACGGGGGGTGCCTTTGTTTAAGCCACCCCTGGTCAATGCCGAAACCCTTGCTTGGGCCGCACAGGCGATGCCCTCCTCGGCGCGCATTTATTCGCGGTTGCAGGTTCTGCTTCAAGATCCCGACACCGGGCTGGATGACATCGTCGACCTGGTGCGCGTCGATGCGGGACTGGCCGCCGGTGTGGTGCGCCTGGGTAACAGCGTGCACTTCCGCCGCGGGTCTCCGGTCTCTTCCGTGCACGAGGCGATCAACCGCGTGGGCCTGCGCGAAGTGAACCGCATTGTGGGCGTGAGCGTGGCCGCCCAGATGTTCACGACCGATCTCGCGCTTTACCAAATCAACGGAACGCACCTGTGGGAAAACTCTCTCGCGACGGCGCTCGCCATGGCGTTTCTCGCGCGGGCCGCCGCCGAAGATGAGCGCCAGGCCTACACGGTAGGTTTGTTGCGCCCGGTGGGACGCGTCGCGCTCCAGCGGGTGTTTGTCCAGGCGGGAGCCGAGGTTGCCGAGGTGCCGCCCGCCGGGGCGGGGAGGGGGGACGAGTCGGCCTGGGAGCGGGGGCTTTTTGGGACGACCAACGCCGAGATGTCGGGAGCGCTGATGGTGAAGTGGGGCTTTGAGGGTCCGCTCTGTGGCGCTGTGAATCAGCATCGCAAGGCCGCCGGCGGGAATCGGATGGCGGCGCTGTTGCACGCGGCGTGCTGGGCGGTGGAATCGCTGGGAAAGGGCTTCGCAAGTGAATCGACCGGCTGGCGGGCGGGCGACGAGATCCTGGCCAAAGCCGGCCTGACGACCGATATCGTGCAGGAGTGTGTGTTGGACACACGGTCCGAACTGAATCGCTGGAGCGGGATCGTGCGCGGGACGTAAACGCTTGTGAAAAATTTCCGCTTCGGTGTAGGGCTTCACCTTCTTCTCCGCAGGTAGGCAGCCTGCTCGCAGGCGCAGTTCGGAGCGCGAGCGAGCTCGCAGCCTACCGGATGAATTATTCCGCTTATACCAACAGCCTAAAACATTCAGACTTTAACCACGGATTTTCACGGATGGGCACGGATTGATCGGTTTGTATCCGTGATAATCTGTGCAATCCGCAGTCAAACCCCGGGCCACCAAAAGCCCAATGGCTGCCAGACGTCGGTATTAATCCTTCGAATACGCCCGGCGGACGTTGCGGATGTGGCGGGTCGTCTCGCCGATCGTGGCGAGCTCCGCTTCGGCCCGGGCGCGGGCGGCGGCGATGCGTTCGGAGAGCGTGGCGTAGCGCCGGCTGAGAGCTCCGGCGCGAGCTGAAAGGGCGGGGTCGGTGGAGGGCTCCTCTTGAGCGATACGACCCAAGAGATCGAGCTCGCGATCAAGGATGCGGGCGAGCTCCGGCCAATCGTCGTGGCCCACCGCCCCGTCCTCGTCGTGCGAGAAGGATTCAACGCAAGCCATCAGGCGAAGGGTGAGTGGACTCGGGGACGCGGGGTTCATGGGGTGGGGGGGTGGGGCTTTAAATCGTTCTCGTTCTCTTACTCGTTCTTGGTGCGGAAAGACGAGAGAACGAGAACGAGTAAGAGGACGAGAACGAGGACGAGAACGAGGGTTTAGGCCACCATGCTTTCGCGGGTGCGGAGCATCTCGGCCCAGGAGTCGCGCAGGATGCGGACAAGGCCTTCGACCTCGATGAGCGGGGCTTCGTCCTTGCGCAAGTTGGCCTCGAAGAGACGGCGCAGGTGGTATTCGTAGAGGCGGTCGAGGGTGGTGGCGTGTTCGCCGCCGGCGGTGTGATCGAGGTTGGCGCGCAGCTCGGTGATGACCGCTTGGGTGCGAAGCAGCGCGGTGTGGATCGATTCAATGCGGCGAGGGGAATCTTCGGGCAGGGCAAACCCGGCGCGCGCTTGGGACATAAAGCGCAGGGCTCCGTCATACATGAGCAACACGAGCTGACCCGGACTGGCGGTCAGGATGGATTGGGTCTGGTAGGCGCGAGCGTAGGGATGGGCCGACGTCATGGTGGTGGTTAGTCCTGAGAGTTACTAAGGTCGTTCGAAGCGGCGATGAGGCGGGCAACCTTTTCGATGATTGCGAGGGGCGGGTAGGCGGGATCGGTGGCGAGCGCGGCGGCGCGGGACACGACCTCGGGGCGCACGACCGGAGTTTGTTCCAAGGCGGCCTGGAGGCGCGTGGCGTTGGAGGTGGAGAGCGTGTCCTCCTGGGCGGCCGGGGAGGCGGCAGCAGCGGTGCGTTTGCGCAGCGGGTCTGAGACGGATGCCGGCGTGGAGCCGACGTTATTTGTGTTGGTGATCATGGCGTTTTCGTTGGTTGCACGGTCAGCCCTGAATCAGTGGCAAGGGAACGCCGTAAGTCTTGACAGGTTATCTATCGGCACGAACTGGGAATTGTGTAGCGGGTTGCGCGGGGGAAATGTTTTCGGCCGGCGCGGTGCGGGGTGGGAGAAGGGTGGTGATGGCCTGAAATGCGTAATCAGCGAAGCGGGTGGGGCTTTGCAAAAGACCGTGGCCGTGGTCGCCCGGCCCGTTGCTGTTGGCGCGGGCGTGGCGGCGGGCGGCGCGGGCGGTGGGCACGTGGGCGGAATCAAAGATTTCGTCGGCCATCCACACCGTCTCGCCGGTGGTGGTGTCGATCAGGCGGGTGCGGAAGGAGAGGACCAGCGGCGGGTAGGATTTGGATTGGGTGATGTCGAGGAAGAGCACGGCTTGCGCGCCGGTTTCGCGGGCGACGCGGCCGAGCAGGCCGTTGGGCAGGAGGTCGCTTGCGGCGAGCGTGGGTTTGCCAAACCACGTCTGCGCGGTCGGGCGGGGCACGCTGATGAACTCCGCGCGGTGGGTGCGGTCGAGGGCACCGCGCCAGATGCTGTCATAGCGGGCGGTGAACTCGGGCGAGAGACTGCCGGAGGCGTCATGCGTGGGCAGCACGGCGACGCGGCGGATGGACTCGGGCCACAAGGCGGCCCCGCGAAAATTGGCGGGTTCGTAAACCGGCCCGAAGTCGTCGCGAGTCGGGACGGACGAACAGCCCGCAGCCAAGAGAAGCGCGCCGGCGGAGAGTAAGCGGAGGAGGGCGGCGGGTATCATGAGTTGGAGCTAGCGGGGAAGGCGCTCGAGAGCTGGGATTGCATGTTCTTGATCTTCGATTGCGCGGATTCCATGGCGATGAAGCTGCTTTCCAGCACGGCACGGCGTTGCACGAGCCGACGGTCGATGTCAGCGATCTGGAGGGTGAGGGAGCTGTTGTTCGCCGCAAGGCTGGTGCGGCTGCCGCCGAGCAGACCGGAACCGCCCAGCAGGCCGACGTAGCTCGTGAAGAGCGTTTCCAGACGCGGCGCGAGACCGGTTGAAGCCTGGCGGAAAAGGGCGGACACCTCGGTCGGACGATCTTTGAGCGCGGCTTCGAGTTTAGCGGAGTCTTTGACGCGCAGTGTGGCGTCGGTGCCGGTAAAATCGATGCCGAGGTGGTCGAGTCGCGAAAGGGTCGCGCTGAGTCCCGGGACCGAAGCAAACACCGTGGAGCGGAGCTGGCTGGCCCAGTTCTGCACCTCCCGGTTCGAGCTGAGCGTGGCGGCAGTCACCTTGCCGTTGGAGCTGGTGACCTTCGTCTGACTCTCGACGAAGGATTGAAGCGAGTTGAAGGCGCTGATGAAGGTGTCGATTTTTGCGCGGGCCGAGGAGGTGTCGGACTTCACCGTGACGGCTTCGGTGGTGCCAGTGGGACCGGCGGTGACGGTGAGGCCGGTGATGCCATGGGAGGCGCTGGTGAGGATATTGCTGGAGCTGGTGACGGTAGGGCCGCCATTGACGGAGTATTGCGTCGTCAAACCCCGGGCGAGGGTGGCACCGGTTGCGGTGGTGAGACCGAGCGCGCCCATGAGGCCCCCGGCTGACTCAGAGATGGAGATGCCGACGTCGCCGGTTGTTTTATTGGTGAAGAGGAGGCGGTCGTTGAGCGGGTCGAAGGTCGCGGTCACACCGGCGGCGGAAGCGTTGATACGGGTGATCACGCTGCCGAGGGTGTCGGTGTTGACGTTGTAGGCGATGTCGGTGCCGTTAACCGCGAAGGTGCCGTTGCCGCTGCCGTCGACGGCGGTCACCGCCGTGGTGAGGCGGGCGTTGGCCAAGGTGGCGGTGGCGGAGGCGGTGCCGAGGTTGGCGGCGCTGGTGACGCTGCCCGAGCCGTTGTTGGCCAGGCGTAGAGTTGAAAGCAGGTTGGAGGTGTCGTTGGCGGAGCCGAGCACGACGGGGCCGTTGGAACTGGTCAGGGTGATCCGGTCGGTGCCCGCGTTGTAGGCGCCGGTGACATCTCCGTTCGTCGCGGTGGCGATGTTGTTGAATACATCTTGGAGGGAATCGGAGAGACCGATGGTCACCCGAGCGCCATTGACGGTAACGACGCCGGCGGTGGGAGCGGTGGCCGTGCCCAAGTTCGCCAAGGTGGTGCCCGACACGTCATTGGTGGCGGCGAGGCGGTTGCCGATATTGCTGGCGCCCGTCCAGGTGGAGGCCGTCGCGCGCTGGGTTACATTGAAAGAGTAGGCGCCGTTTAGGGCGGTGGTGTCGGCGCTGGCCGTCCAGCCGGAGCCCGAGACTGTGGCGGACCGCGCATCGAAGACTCCGTCGGCATTAAGCGCCTTGGCGGCGTTGCGCAGGTCGTTGATGCGAGTCTCGACGCTGGCGAGGGCGGTGATCTTGAACTGGTTGTTGGCTATCTCCGTCTCCATGCGGCTGGCCGGGGTGCGCTCAAGTGACATGAGCTGATCAACGAAGGATTTCCAATCGAAGCCGGAAACGAGACCTGAGAGTTGCAAGGATGCCATGGCGGGAGTGGGAGAAAGTTTTTCCAGGAGATCGGACCAAGCGGTCTCGACATGAGATTATTCATTATCGGCGCGATCTGCGTTATTCTTAAGGTGGCTCTTCATCATAGCGCAGCGTGGGCGGCAACGCGCCCGGCCTTTTTTTATACAGCGGGAGGTTTTTGCTCCTGCTCTCCGGGGTGGGCGGCAATTTATGCCGGTGCCCCTAAGCAGTCGGTTAAAAAACGGTAGGTGGAATTTATTTTATAATATTAAGCATTGTCCTATAGGTATTAGTGAACTTGTTTAAGTGTTGGGCATGAATCCTGTTTACACAGCGAGGTATGACCAGCCCTAGCCCTGTGCTTTCTTCTCGACTGACTGATTCGGATTCCGCCGCGCCCGACGGGGTTGCCGTTCTCGCCGCCTCCTTAAGTGAACTGGAATTGGCCATTGCCGGATGCCTCTCTGATGCTACCGACGCAGAGGCGCGGCTCCGGTTTGATGCGGCGCGGAGCGAGGTCGCCAGCCGGCTTGCCCAATGGCCCAAGCGGGAGCGGTCCCACGTTGTCCTGGACGAGGTTCGCCGCAGTCTGAGCCGTCTGGCGGCTTCCGGACTTCAAGATCAGCCCTTGGCGATCAATGATGAGGCCGTCCGGGCGGAGCTGGTGTGGAACCGTTGGCCGGAGATGCTGGGCCGCATGGTGCTCGGGCCGGCATGGCGGGATAGTTCGGCACCGGGTTTGGGTCAGGTGCCGGAAACGTGGTGGGCGGCTTATGCCGAGTGGCTGTTTTCTCCTCCGCAGGGTTTCACGGTGTGCGGAGATGCCGAGCGGTATGCGGCGCATGTGGTGCTCCACCTGCGGGAGCTCGCGAACCTCGTCGAGTGCAACGCAGGCTCGTCGTCGGTGCGGGCCGCCGTGGATGCCTACCTGCGGGTGGCAAACGCCATCCAGCTTTATTTTGCCGAGGGCAGCCTGCGCGAACATGCCGAGTTGCGCGGCCGCATCCTGCAACGGGTGATGGCGTTGCGCGACGCGGCGTATGATTTGTTTCCCTTGGCACGCGAAGGCCGTCGTCTCCGAGTGGGTTTTGTGAACCGGCACTTTGGTTCACAGACGGAGACCTACACGACGATCCCGAGTTTTGAGGCGCTCGATCCGGATCGCTTTGAGGTCATGCTTTTCACCTGCCGGGCCAACGGTTCGGCTTTGGAGAATCATTGCCGCGAAAAAAGCAGTGATTTCCGCGTGATGCCGCATGATATCGCGGGCCAGGTCGCCTGCCTGCGCGAGGCCGGGCTCGATGTGGTGGTGTTTGGAACGAACGTCACCGCAGTGACCAACGAAATCACGCGGCTCGCCCTGCACCGGGTCGCTCCGCTCCAGGTGGTGAACAACTCCTCCTGTATCACCAGCGGCCTCCCCGAGGTGGATTTGTATGTCTCGGGTGAGTTGACGGAGACCGCCGACGCCCCGTCTCATTTCACGGAGCGGTTGGGGCTTTTGCCGGGGCCCACCCACGCCTTCAACTACGAGGCGGATCGTCAGGATCCTGTTCGCGCATGGACGCGCGCCGATCTGGGAATTCCGGAAGACGTGGTGGTGTTTGTATCCGCCGCCAACTACTATAAAGTCATCCCGGAAATGCGCGAGGCTTGGGCGCGGCTGCTGGCGCAAGTCCCGGGTTCGCGGCTCTTGCTGCATCCCTTCAATCCCAATTGGTCGAGCGATTACCCGGTGAAGCGCTTTTGCGCTGAGTTTGAAGCCGTGCTCACCCGGAACGGCGTGGATCACAGCCGGCTGGTGGTATCCACGATGAAGCTCCCCAGCCGTTCGGATGTGGGTGCGCTCATGGCGGTGGGCGATGTGTATCTCGACACGGCGCCGTTTGGCGGGGTGAACTCGCTGATCGATCCCCTGGAAGTCGGTGTGCCCGTAATCACTTGGGAAGGCGGCAGCATGCGGGCTCGCATGGGCGCGGCGCTGTTGCGCTCGCTCGGCCTTCCCGAGTTGATCACTCGCACGGAGGACGAGTATGTGGGTGCCGCGACGCGGCTGGCCCTCGAGCCGCAAGTGCGGGCCGATTTTGCCGCGCGCATCAAGTCGGCCATGGCGCTTACTCCGCAGTTCCTGGATTCACTGGCGGCGAGCGATGTGTTTGGCGATTTGATCGAGACCGCTTACGACGAGGTGGTTGAGCGTGGCCTGCCTGCGTTCCGTAGAGACCGCGCCCCGCTGCGCGCCCGTCGCGCTACTCCGCTCACGTGCGAGGCACGCCGGGCGTTCGGCAACGAGCTGGTCGCGCAAGGTCGTGCTGATCGTGCCGTCACGTATTTGATGGCCGCTCTGCAACAAGACGAGGGCACCGCTTCGTTGTGGCTCGATGTAGCGAAAGCCCTGCGTGCGAATGGTCAGCACAACGAAGCGCTTCAGGCACTCGAAACGTGCCTGCGTCAGGATGAAACAGCGGTGCCTGCGTGGACGATGCTCGTCGAGTTGGCCGAGCTGTCCGGCAACGTGGATCTCGCCGCCGAGGCCCGGGCGATGGTCGCGCGTTACTCTGGAGCCGGTAGCGAGACGGTCGAGGGAAACTTGTTCGCCGCGTCGGTGGCCCAAAGTCCGCTGGTATTACTCTACACCGACGATCCCGAGCACGGCGGCGTCGCTCAATACAACCACTCCATTCTGAAAGGCCTCGCCGCCGCCGGCTACCGGGTGGTCAGCGCCCAGTCGCGCAGCGGTGGCCCGCTCGTGACCGAGCAGGCGGCGCTGGGAGTGCGCCATCACTGGATCGATTACGACACGGGCAAGGATTTTGGCCGCACGCTGACCGACCAGGAAACCTTGCGCGCCGCCTGCGCCGCCGGCCGTCCCGATCTGATTGTGTTCAGTGATTGCTCACCGGTCTCCAATCTCGGCGCCCGCGAAGCCGCGCTTCAAGGAGGTATCCCCTACATCACGGTGGTTGGGTTTGCGGCTCCTTATCTCGCGAAAAATTTTGCGGGCCACCTGCCGCAGCTCTCCCGCCAACATGCCTGCGCTCTGGAGGTAGTCGCGGTATCCCGAGAAAATCTCGACCTTTTGCGCCAGCAGTTTGGCACGCCTGCCGATCAGGGCGTGGTCATCCACTACGGGCGCCCCGAGGTGTTTTTCCAGCCTCGTGCTGAGGCGACCCGCGCGCGACTTCGCGCCGAGTTGGGACTCTCGCCCAACGCGGTCGTTTCGCTGACCACCGCGCGCCTTTCGAATGTCAAAGGCCACGTTCACCAGATCGCCGCGTTGCGCACGCTCCTGGCCGCGCAGCCTCGACTCGATTTCCACCTCGTCTGGGCGGGTGAAGGTGAAGAACGCCCGGCGTTGGCTCGCGCCATCGCCCAGGCCGGACTCGCTCAACGCGTGCACTTCCTTGGCCATCGTTGGGACGCGGCCGACTGGTATGACGCGGCCGATCTGTTCACCTTATCCACTTATCTCGAAGGCATGCCGCTCGCCATCATGGAAGCGATGGCCAAGGGGTTGCCGGTTGTAGCCTCCGCCGTGAGTGGTATTCCGGAGGAGATCGACGATACCGGACTGCTCTTGCCCGATCCGGCCCGCGGCGCCGCGCCGTTTGAGGCCAGCCTCACCGCCGCGTGGTCCCGCCTGGCGCTCGACGCCCCCGCGCGCACCCAACTGGGCGAAGCCGCCCGGTCGCGTGCCAACGATTTATTCCGTGAAGAGAAGATGGTGCGCAAAACCCTCGCTCTCATCGCCAGTCACCTGCCCGCCGTTCCCACAACCGTTAACTAACCTGTCTTCCCCATGCCTCCGCTTTCAACCCCCGTCAGTCTCGAAAACGCCAGCATCCTCATCACCGGTGGCACCGGTTCGTTCGGCAAAGCCTTCGTCAAAACGGTGCTTGCCCGTTACCCGAACATTAAGCGCTTGGTCATTTTTTCGCGTGACGAGCTCAAGCAGTTTGAAATGGCCCAGCAGTTCAGCGAGCGCGACTACCCGGCTTTGCGTTATTTCATCGGCGACATCCGCGACGAACGCCGGCTGCGCCGGGCGCTTGAGGGCATCGATATTGTGGTGCACGCCGCCGCGCTCAAGCAGGTGCCCGCTGCGGAGTATAACCCGTTCGAGTGTATCAAGACCAACGTGCTCGGTGCGCAAAACCTGATCGAGGCCTCCCTCGACTCGGGCGTGCGCCGCGTCGTCGCGTTGTCCACGGACAAAGCCGCTGCGCCCATCAACCTCTACGGCGCGACCAAGCTCTGCTCCGACAAGCTGTTTGTCGCCGCCAACAACATTCGCGGCAGCCGTGACGTGGCCTTCAGCGTCGTGCGTTATGGCAACGTCATGGGCAGTCGTGGCTCGGTGATCCCGTTTTTTCAGGAGCGCCGAAAAACCGGCGTGCTGCCGATCACGGACCCTCAAATGACGCGCTTCAACATCACGTTGGATGACGCCGTTGAGATGGTTCTCTGGAGCATCGAAAACGCCTGGGGCGGCGAGATTATTGTGCCGAAGATCCCCTCGTATCGCATCACCGATCTGGCCCGCGCCATCGGTCCGGATTGCGATTACCCGGTGGTGGGCATTCGTCCCGGCGAGAAGCTTCACGAGGAGATGATCACCAGCAGCGACAGCCACCATACGGCCGATCTCGGCTGTTACTACGCGATTCTGCCCAGCGGTTCCTCCTACTATTCCGCAGCCGAATATTGCGAGGCCAACGACGCCCGCATGGTCGCCCCCGGCTTCAGCTATAACAGCGAGACCAACGAACACTTCCTTTCCGTTGATGAACTTCGCGACCTGATCAAGCCTGCCTTGCCATCCTCGTCACCCGTTTCCGTGGCATCCCTTGTCTAGCCGTCACCCGCGACACTTTGAGCCGCGCTGTTTCAATGCTTATGTCCGTCCCCAACCCCACACCCACCGTCCATTGGATGCACTTGGAGCGGCAGTTTTCGCAGGCCCGCCGCGCTCTTCTCCAACGCCCTGAATGGCGCTACGGCACAGAACGCGTGCACACCGTTGCGCACCAAGCCTACGAGGGACTCTCGCTCGGCCGCTCGCTCGTGGGCGCCAGCTACTGCGAGCTGGGCTGCGGTATTTACCATCCTTACGGCATCTCGACCGTTTTCTTCCTCAACGGCGCCGACGTGTGCTTCGCCACGGATCTTCACCCATCAGAGGCCGCCCGCGCCGCCGAAGCGCTCGGCGACCTCCTGCTCAACATCATTGCTTTCCCCGACGATTGGCACTGGTCGGACTTCCCGCGTGAAAAATTCATTGAGCGCGCGCGCTTGTTCAATCTCAAGGCATTGCTCGCCGGCGACCTCGAGCGCGGGGTCAAAGGTATCCCGATCTACTACGCACTCACCGATATTCATCATCCGTCGCTGCCTTCATCCTCTTTCGATCTCATTAGCTCCCGCGCTACGCTAGAACACTTCTTGGATTTCCCCGCCGCCTGCCGCCGCATGTTCGAGCTCTCCCGCCCGGGCTCGGTCGCCTACCACCTCATCGATGTTGTGGACCATCGGGCCTACGAACCCACCGGACACCATTACTGGTCTTCCCTCACCGAGTCCGATGACTGGACCGATGGGCTGTGCAACCGCCTCCGCCCTTCCGAGCTTCGCGCCGGCTTCGAATCCGCCGGCTACGAAATTGTCGATTACCAAGTCGACGAAGGCGAGCCACCGGCCGATACCTGGACCTGCCTGGGTGCCCGCTTCCGCCACCTGCCCGCTTCGGACATCCGCGCCACCACCCTCCGCTGCACGGTCCGCCGGCCCGCCAGCCAATAACCCCTCTCGGTTCCCTCATTCTGTTCGCATGCCCTTCCTGCCATCACTTCATCCATCCTCTGCGCGAAGCGTGTTGGTAACCGGCGCAGGCGGGATGCTGGGGATGGCTTTGTGCGCGCATCTGGAAAGCGAAGGCTATCGTGTCGTTCGTCACCAAAGAACCCCGCCGCAAGGTTTCTCGCTGGATGAATTGGACCGCATCGAACTCGCCGTCCGCGAAGCTCGGCCCGACTGGATAATCCACGCCGCCGGTAACACCAATCTCGATTCTTGCGAGACTGATCCTGCGGCTGCCGCGCGACTGCACATTGATGCCAGCCGGGAGTTGGCCCGCTCGGCCTCTCGCCACGGTTGCCGATTGATTTATATATCCACCGATTCCGTTTATGACGGCGAGCGCAGTGGCCCGCATGAGGAGACGGCTGAGATCAAGCCGGTCAACGAGTATGCGCGCACCAAATACGAGGGCGAGCAGGCCTGCCTGAGCGAGCTCGAAACTACCTTGGTTGCTCGCGTCAATTTCTTTGGACTCCATCCGACGCGTCGGCACGGCCTGGCGGCTTGGTTGCTGGATAGTTTACGCGCAGGCCGAAGTGTTGGAGGGTTTACCGACGTGTGGTTCAATCCACTCTGGAACCTTCAGCTCGCGGGCCTACTCGCTGCGGCCATCAAGCACGACTTGCCCGGTGGCGTTTATAATTTCGGCTCTGGTGATGCGCTTTCCAAGTTTGATTTCGCCCGACGCTTTGCCATTCGCCTCGGCCTGGATCCCGCCCTGGTGCGTCCGGTCACTCTCGCTGACGCCGCCTTGCCAACCCCCCGCCCGCGCAACACGGTCATGAGCACGACCAAGCTCTCCGCCGCGCTTGGTCTTTCGCTCCCCTCAGTAGACGATGGTCTCCTTCGCTTACTCGCCGCGTAACGCCGCTTTCGTTTATGCCCACTTTCAACATTGAGAACACTACGGTTGGTGACGATTTCCCCGCTTGGTTCATCGCCGATATATCAGCCAACCACGATGGAGACTTGGAGCGCGCAAAAGCGCTTATCCACCTCGCGGCGGCGAGTGGTGCCAACGCGGCCAAGTTCCAGAATTTCCGCGCAGAAACCATCGTGAGTGATCACGGCTTCCGCTCTCTAAACACCCAGAAGTCGCATCAGGCCGCGTGGAAAAAAAGCGTCTCCGAGGTCTACAAGAGCGCCAGCCTGCCGTGGGAGTGGACGCCGATCCTCAAGTCCGAATGCGCGAAAGCGGGCATCACCTTTTTCTCGGCGCCGTATGACCTTGAGTCGATCGACATGCTCGATCCTTACGTCCCCGCCTTTAAAGTGGGTTCGGGTGATATCACCTGGTTGGAGAGCATCGAGCGAATGGCCGCCAAAGGAAAACCGGTGCTGCTCGCCACCGGCGCGGCCGACATCGGCGAGGTGCAGGCCGCCGTGAACGCCGTTCGTCGGCACGGAGTCCCCATCAGCCTGATGCAGTGTAACACGAACTATACGGGCTCGCTGGAAAACTTCCGTCACTGCCACCTGCGCGTGCTCACGTCGTATCGGCAGATGTTTCCCGACTGCTTGCTCGGTCTCTCCGACCACACACCCGGCCACGCAACCGTCCTGGGCGCAGTCGCCCTCGGTGCCCGCCTGATCGAGAAGCACTTTACCGACGACAATTCACGTGAGGGGCCGGACCACTCCTTTTCCATGTCGCCCACCAATTGGCGTGAAATGGTGGACCGCACGCGCGAACTGGAACTCGCCCTCGGCTCCCCGGCCAAGTTCGTCGCCGATAACGAACGGGACACCGTCGTCATCCAGCGCCGCTGCTTGCGGACCACCCGTGCGCTGCCTGCCGGCGCCTTGATCCGCCCCGAGGACCTCATCGTATTGCGCCCCGCCCCCGTCGATAGTTTGCCGCCCACCTTCGCCGCAGCCGTAGTCGGTCAGAGACTGCGCCGCGATCTCCCTGCCGGTGCCCACCTTACCACCGACGTGCTCGCGGCCACCTGAGGCTTCGTGTATGCGCCTGCTCTACGTCACACGCTCTTACACCCGGCACGACGCCCGCTGGTTGCGCGCGTTGGGCGGATGCGGCCTCACGCTCGGCTTTATGTCCATGGAGGAAGTGGACGTTGCGCTCGTCCGTCGTAACCACACCTCCGTCGAACTGCTATCTGCGTCGAGGTGGGACGAGGAGCGGGCCGCCGTCTGCCTGCAAACGTGGCAACCCGACGCCATCATCGCAGGGCCGATCACCGACGCAGGGCTCTTCGCCACTCGTCTCCGACCCGACGTTACACTCCTCATGAGCTGGGCGTTTGACGTGTTGCACGAGGCCGCCACTTGCCCGCATGCAGCGAGCCACGTGCGCGAGGCGCTGCAGCGCGGACGCCACCTTTTCACTGACTGCGCTGCGCTTCAGCAGAGCTGCGCCGAGCTTGCCGGCCACCCTTTTGAACTCTCCTGCGTGCTACCCTGGGGGCTGGCCCCGGAGGATCTGCCAGCGCCTGAGACCGGATTGCGTGCTCGCCTCGGGGACACGCATGCACGCGTCGTGATCTACGCCCGCGGCTTCGCTCCCGTGCACCAGCCCCTGCATGTGCTCGAGTGCTTCCGCCGCGCGCACGCCGCCGATTCTTCACTCGTGCTCTGGATGGCAGGTGACGGCCCCCTGCGCGCAGAAGTCGTGCATGCGATCTCGACCGCTGGCCTTGGCGGTAGCGTGCGTCTGCTGGGTGCGCTCCAGCCCGCCGCTTTCGCGGGCGCACTCACCGAAGCCGATGTTTACTTTGCCTGTTCGCTTTCGGACGGTTCCTCCATCGCTCTCCTTCAGGCGATGCACGCGGGCCTGCCTTGCATCGCCGCCGACCTGCCGGGCAACCGCGAGTGGCTCGCCGGCACGGGCACGTGGCTCGTGCCGGTGGACGGCGCAGACGTCGCCGCCCGCGCTCTCGCTGCTGCTCTCGCGCTCCCCGCGTCTCTCCGCAGCGAGATCGGCGCCCGCCTGCGGCGCGAAGTCCGCGCGCGAGCAGACCTCAGCGCCAATCTTCCCCGCCTGCTTGCTACCCTGCATCAGATAACCGGTGCCGCCCGCGCCCTCGTGCCCGCCTGATTTTACATGAAGATCGTCGCCTCCATCACCGCCCGCATGACCTCTTCCCGCTTAAAAGGGAAGGTGCTTCTCCCCTGCGCGGGTCGTCCTATGTTGCACCGGTTGGTTGAACGCGTGCGCCGCAGCCGTCTGATCGACCACATCGTCATCTCGACCACGACCAACGCCACCGATGACGTGCTCGCCGACTGCGCCCGCGAGCTCGGAGTCGGCTGCTTTCGTGGCAGCGAAGAGGATGTCGTGGCCCGCGTCGTCGGTGCGGCGGAGGCCGCCGGGGCCGATATCGTGGTTCAGTTGACGGGCGATTGCCCGCTGCTCGATGCGAGCGTTATCGACCAATTGATCCGGCTCTATCGGGCCAACACGTTCGACTACGTCAGCAATACGTTGGTTCGCTCCTATCCCCGCGGCCTGGATTGCCAGGTTGTTTCGTTGGCCACCTTGCAGGAATCGCTGCGCATCGCCAAAGACTCCGCCCAGCACGAACACGTCTGTCTCAGCATCTACGAGAACCCGTCGCGTTTTCGCCTCTTTAACCTCATGGCGCCGGCCGAGCTCTGCTACCCTGAGCAGCGGTGGACGCTCGATACTGAGGCCGACTACGCGTTCCTCACCGCCGTTTATGAGCGGCTTTATCCGCAGAATCCCGCCTTCACGTCCATCGACGTCGTGAAGCTTCTGCAGAGCCATCCGGAGATTGAAGCGCTCAACGCCGAAATCGCTCAAAAAGCCGTGCGCTGAAACTTTCCCCGCCACCCAATTATTGCTCACCATGTCAAAATCACCCTACATCACGGAACAAGAATCCTTCTGGGCCGGCACCTTTGGGGCCGACTATATCCATCGCAACGACGGACCTCGGCAGATCGCGGCCAACCTCGCTTTCTTTGCCGACATCCTTAAGCCGCTGCCGGCGATCAAGAGTGTGCTCGAGGTGGGGGCCAATATCGGACTCAACCTGCGAGCCCTCTCGTTGCTTCTCCCGGATGCCCGGCTCGCCGCCGTAGAGATCAATGAAAAGGCCGTGGAGAATCTGCGCGAGTGGGGCGGCGTCGCAGAGATCTATCACCAGTCTCTGCTCGATTTCACCCCGACCCGGCAGTGGGACTTTGTGCTGTCGAAAACCGTGCTGATCCACTTGTCACCCGACCACCTTTCGCGCGTTTACGATATGCTGCACGCCAGCTCGTCACGGTTCATCTGTATCGCCGAATATTTTTCCCGCACGCCCACGGAGATCGAATACCGCGGCCACCAAGCGAAGCTCTTCAAGCGCGACTTCGCGGGTGATATGCTCGATCGCTTTCCGGATCTCACCCTGCATACCACCGGTTTCGCTTCCCTGCGCAGTGTAAACTTCCCGCAGGATGACATCACCTGGCACCTGCTCGAGAAGCGGGGCTGACCGCGCGTTGTTCCGGCCATGTCTTCCGAAACCGAACAGCTGCGCCGCTTGATAGCTGAGCTGCGCACGGCTTACGCCGCCGGCGGGAATGTGATGGCGCGCGCGCGCGCGATCGCTGGCACGACTACCAATGCCGTGCCGTCCACGCTCATCGCCTACGACCTACAAACCGGCTCCTATAACGCGCTCGCGCGTGCAAACCCCGCCATGAATGCGCGCTGGTGTAGCCAGCTGGCCGGCATCCTCGCCCCTTGGCTGCAAGGCGGCCGATCCCTGCTGGAGGCCGGTTCCGGCGAGGCAACCACCTTGGCCGGCGTGCTCGCCCACCTGCCCGCCGCGCCTGCACACACCCTTGGCTTCGATCTTAGCTGGTCGCGCTGCGCCGAAGGTCGCGCGTGGCTGGCCGAGCGCGGCGTGCAGGCGGACCTCTTTGTCGCGGACCTGTTTCACCTTCCGTTCGCAGACGAGAGCATCGATGTCGTTTACACCTCGCACACCCTCGAGCCCAATGGCGGTCGCGAGGAGGAGGCGCTGCTCGAGCTGTTGCGCGTTACGCGCCGCGTGCTGGTGCTGGTCGAACCGGCCTACGAACACGCGGACGAGCCGGCACGCGCCCGCATGCGCGAGCACGGTTATGTCCGTGGACTTCGCGCCGCTCTGGATCGGCTGGGGGCCCGCGTCATCCGCGACGAATTGCTGGAATTTTCCATCAATCCTAAAAATCCAAGCGGCGTGATCGTCGTCGAGAAACAGGGAGTGACGGAGGGGCAGGGCGGCGCGCCGACCTTCCGGTGTCCGCTCACGAATACGGCGCTCACCCCTTCGGACGACGCGTATTTTTCCGAGACTACGGGTCTGGCTTATCCGGTGCTCCAGGGCTTGCCGCTACTCAGGCCCGAACACGCGGTCGTTGCGTCTAGGTTCCAGCCTCGGGTCCCCGGCCCATGATTTACTGCCGACACTGTCTCACGCCGAGCACACGTCCGAACGTCCAGTTCAACGCAGACGGCATCTGCGCGCCATGTGAGTTCTCTGCGCAGAGTCGCACGGTGAACTACGAGGCCCGTTTCGCGGACCTGAAGCGCATCGTGAACCGCCAAACTTCACGGCTGCGTCATCGACGCTGGCAATGCATCGTGGGCGTGAGCGGCGGGAAGGACAGCACTCGTCAGGCGCTCTGGGTGCGCGAGAAACTGGGGCTCACGCCCTTGTTGGTGTCTGTCGCCTACCCACCGCGCCAGCTCACGCAGGTGGGCGCCGAAAATCTCAGCAACCTTATCCAGCTCGGCTTCGACACCGTCGTGCTGGGGCCCGCGCCCCGGTTGTCCCGCGCTCTGGTGCGGGAGGCTTTCTTCCGTTTCGCCAACTGGTGCAAGGCGACCGAAATGGCGCTGTTCTCCGGTGTGCAGCAGGTTGCCATCGAACGCGGCATCAAGCTCGTTCTCTGGGGCGAAAATCCCGCCTTGCAGGTGGGTGATATGGGTATGCTGGGGGACTCCATTTGGGACGGACGCAACCTCGTGAACTCGAACACGCTGGCGGGCGGGGACCTCGGCTGGTTTCGAGAAGTCGCCGGCCAAGACCGCCGCCTTTCGCCTTACACGTTCCCCGCTCGCACCGCTCTCGAGCGCGCCGGCGTGCAGACGATGTTTCTCGGACCCGCCTGGGATGACTGGTCGGTCGAGATGAATTCGAGTGTCTCGGTTGCCCACGGTTTTCGGACCCGAAAAGATGATCCCCTCCACACCGGCGACCCGTTAAGCACCTCGATGGTGGACGAGGATTGGACGATCGTGAACAACCTCCTGAAGTTTTTTAAACTGGGGTTTTCACGGGGCACCGAGCAGGCGAACTTGCTGATCCGCGCCGGCTGTATCACGCGCGACGAAGGCAAGACGATGGCTGCGACTTACGATGAGGCCTGCGGCGATGGGTATATCGAGTCGTTTTGTCGTTACATCGGAATCGCCGAAGACGAGTTCTGGGCCGTCGTGAAGAAGTTCGCGCACCCGCACCTCTTCGACTGTTCCGGACGCCGGCCGGTAAAACGCTTTAAAGTGGGGGAGGGCCTGGTGCTGACCCCATGAAGATCGTCCACATTCTCGACTACGGCGTCGGCAACATCGGTTCGCTCAACCGCCTCTTCCTTTCCCTCGGACTGAGTGTTGTCCGAGCTGCTCGGCCCGAACAAATCGCGGCCACGCCCCTCTTGCTCCTGCCGGGCGTTGGCTCCGCCGTCACCGCGCTCGAACGCATCCACGCTCTCGGTTTGCTAGAGCCCCTGCGCGCCCGGCACGCCGCCGGCCGACCGATCCTCGGTATCTGCCTGGGTGCCCAGTTACTCTTCTCCCACCTTGCCGAGGCGAGTGACTCGGCCGGGCTCGGTTTGCTGCCCGGTCGGGTGTCGCCGCTGAACGGTTCTCCTTCGTTTCACACCGGTTGGAGTGCGCTCGATCACGAGCGGCTGACCGCTCTCGGCCTCGCCCGAGCCCTGCGTCCGACCGATACTTTTTTCTTTAATCACCAATACGTTTGTCCGCCCGCCGGGGCCCCGCGCCATGTGCCGGTGGCCACGCTCCCCGATGTGCCGGCGATCTACTTGGCCGAACACCTCGTGGGCATCCAATTCCACCCGGAAAAGAGCCAGGGCCAGGGCCGTCT
Source organism: Rariglobus sp. (assembly GCA_031412735.1). Lineage (GTDB taxonomy): Bacteria > Verrucomicrobiota > Verrucomicrobiia > Opitutales > Opitutaceae > Rariglobus. Next base: position 30,869 of record JANODO010000086.1, read on the forward strand.
GCTCGTCCGCAATATCCTGGAGGATCACTATGGCCTTTAAACGTCTCATCGCCGCGCTCACCGTCCGTGACGGGCGTTTGGTCAAATCCTACGGCTACTCCGCCGACCGTCCCGCCGGCGATCTCCGCACCGCCTTGCGCAACCTCGACCGCTGGTCCGCCGACGAAATCCTCGTCCTCGACATATCCCGCCGCTCTGGACTCGACCCTGCCGTGCTCGACGCCATCGGTCGCGCCGAAATATCGACCCCGCTCGCCTATGGCGGCGGCATCCGTTCGCGCGACGACTTGCTCCGGCTGATGGAGCTGGGCTGCGACCGCTTCGCGGTCGAGTCCCTGCTTTTTTCTCCGGCGCGCGAATTGGAGCAGCTCGCCGATCTGGTCGGCCGGCAAGCCCTCATCGGCTCCGTGCCCCTTCGCCTCGGCCCCGGTGGCGAATGGGCACCGGCGTTGCCACCGTCTTCCGCGCCTCGTCCCGGTCCGATTCCCACCACGCTCGCCGCCACCCTGGATTTTCTCCGCCACAGCCCCGTGTCGGAATACCTCTTGATCGCCGCCGATGCCGAGGGCCGCGCCGGTGCGTTTCCCTCCGGGCTCGTGTCCGCCTGCGGCGCGCTGCCTGAACGCTCCGTCATCTGGTTCGGCGGCCTCGACCCGTCTTTGGCTGCCACTTGCCTCGCCGCCCCGGTTACCGCCGCCGTGGCGGTTGGACATCCCTTCCTCGAAAAAGAACTCGCCCTCCCGCTGCTGCGCGACGCTCTCCTGCGCAGCCGCCCGGCCGCGCCGCTTCGCCGCGTGCGCACCCTCCGCCGATGAATCAACCACGCCCGACCTGCACCCGCTGCCTTTACCCGGCGAGCCATCCTTTCGGCCTTACGTTTGACCACGCGGGCGTTTGCTCTGGATGCCGCGTCCATGAGGAAAAAACCACCCTCGACTGGGCCGCCCGCGCCGCCCGCCTGCGCGAGGTGGTCATCCCTGCCATCGTCGGGCGGCGTCGCGGCGATTATGACTGCGTCGTCCCCGTGCGGGGTTCCCCCGAGTCGTTCAAGGTCCTCGACATCGTGATCAACGAGCTGGGTCTCAACCCGCTGGTCGTTGCCTACAACTGCCAGTTTCACACTGCCGTCGGCATCGCCAACCTCGACCTCCTTCGCGACCTCTTCGACGTGGACTTCCGCCTCCACACGTCCAACCCCGCTATCTATAAGAAATTAATTCGTGAGTCGCTCGCTCGCTTCGGCTCCTTGCGCTGGCCTTTCCTTGCTGGAGAAACCCAGTTTCCCGTCCAGGTGGCCGCCGACAAAGGCATCCCTTTGGTCATTTGGCCCGTGCATCAGCCGACCGAGCAGACCGGTTCCCATTCCTACCTGGAAGAGCCGGAGATGACCCGCCGTTCCCGGCATTGTTACGACTTGCTGGGTTGGGAGCCCGACGAACTCGTCACCACCGCCTCGTTGCTTCAGCCCACCGATATCGAGGATCTCAACTACCCCGCCGACGCCGAGCTCCTCCAGCACGGCATCCGCGGCATCTATCTGAGCAACTACCATCCGTGGGACACCCGTCGCTACTCCGAGGACATGGTGAATAAACACGGCGCCCGCTGCGCGCGTCAGCCCCGCACCTTTGACACCTACGACCGCATCGACGACGCGACCTACATGACAGTCCACGACCTCATCAAAGAGACCCGCCTCGGCTACTCCCGCGTCACCGACCACTTGTGCCGCGAGATTCGATTTGGCCGTATCTCTCGCACCGACGCCGCCGTCATCGCGGCCCACTACTCGGCGCAACCGGTGGATGACGCCGTCGCCGAGTTCTCCCGCTGGCTGGGCCTTGCGCCCGAGGGTTTTGGCTGGCTGCGTCACAAGCTCGCCCCACCGCCCTCGGTTACCCCGCCACCGCTCTCGACCACCCAACAAGCCTTCGTTGATTCATACCTCGTTAATCACGGGCTCGTCACCGGTGCCGAGCCCTACATCCTTTTTGGCAAAGGCCTCTCCCTTTAACCGCCCCGCAGCCGCATGAGTCTCTCCCTTGCACACACCCCGCGCTACGCACCCGTCCGTGGTAACGATCACGATGGTTGGTCCGATAATTACGGCGCCTTCCACATCGCCGCCGACTACGCAGGCCTGAAGTTTTCCGACGCCTACGCGGTGCGCTCCGTCTGGCAGCACGGCGCGATGGGGCCGTGGGAGCAAGTGAACCCTCTCAATATCCAGTTTTTCGCTAAATTTGCCGGCGGCTTCTCGCCCTTCGTCGCCCGCCAGGACGAAGTCGATTACCTCCGCGAGGCGGGTTTCACCAAAGCCCGGGCCATCGGGTTGCCGTTCGCCTATGTTCCACCGTCCCGATTGCCCCGTCAGCCGGGCACGCTGCTCATCGTGCCCGTCCACACGCTGACCGGGGCTTCGTTCTCCGACCGAGCCCCCTTCAGGGCCTACGTCGCGAGCGTCGTCGCTCACGCCAAACACTTCTCCCGCGTGGTGGCCTGTGTTCACCCCAGCTGTATCCAAAATGGTCTCTGGGTGGATGAGTTTAAGGCTCACGGCATCGAGATCATCGAGGGCGCCGCCGTCCACGACCGGGGCGCTCTCCACCGCATGCGCGCGCTGTTCGACCAATTTGAGTGTGTCACCACCAACGGCTGGGGCAGCCACGTTCCCTACGCCCTGGCCTGCGGCGCCCGCGTTTCGGTTTTTGGTCCCGAGGTCGAAAGCCCCGAGGACGCTCGGAAAAACGCGCAACTCGACTTGGCTTGGCGCGGGCGCATAGATATTTTTTCGACGCTGCGGGGCGGCGAACCCGCCGCGCGTCTCGCTGCGGCCATAGCACCGTTTCGCCGCCTTCCTCACGAGGGCATTGCGGACATCGCCTGGGGCGAACGCTACATCGGCGCCGACAACCGTCTCCCGCCCGCCGCCCTGCGCGAGCTGCTGCCGTCCATGATCGACGCCGAGTTTACCTCCGCCGACCCGGCGCTCCCCGCGCCGGCCCGCTCCCCCCGCATCCTCTTTGTTTTCCACGAGGCCAGCCTCACCGGAGCACCGATCAACCTGCTCCATTTCCTCCGTTGGCTGCGCTCACACACTACCGCCAACTTCGACATCCTCATCGGCCAGTCGGGTCCGCTTCATACCGAACTCATCAAGCTCGCTCCCGTTTTTGAGGCACCCGGTCTCGCCGCGCTCCTCGGCCTAGGGCGGCCCTACGATCTCATCTACGCCAACACGCTCTGCTGCGGTGAACTCGTCCGCGCCCTGCTGCCCCTCGGTGCGCGCGTAGTCACTCATATCCACGAGCTCGACTCGTGTTACACCTACCTGGCTCCCCACGGAGTCGCCCGCATCTTACGTCAATCCCACTCCTTTATTGCGTGCTCCGATTTCGTCCGTGATCGCGCCGCGCTCATCACGTCCCTCTCGCCCGATCACTTTTCCGTTCACCCCGAGATTGGCGATGCGCCGCGCGCCCGCGAACGCGCCGCCGCGCAGGAGGATTCGTGTCGTCAGATCCTCGGAAAAATACCCGCCGATGCGCTCGTCATCGGTGTGTGCGGCACCGCCGATCTCCGCAAGGGCACCGATCTCTTTGTGCAGCTTGCCGGGCTTCTCCACCGCCGCTGGCGCGGCTCACGCCCGCTGCGTTTTCTCTGGATTGGGCGCACCAAAGGCGAAGTCTTCGACATCACCGTCGAAAACGACCTGCGCCGCGTGCTCCCGCCCGACCTGTTTATCTGGGCCGGCGAACACGCCAACTGCCTCCCGCTCGTCGCGCGATTGGACGTCTTCTGCCTGACCTCCCGCGAAGATCCGTATCCGCTCGCCATGTTGGAAGCCGCCTCGCTGGGCCGCCCCATCGTCGCGTTTCGGCAGAGTGGAGGCGGTGAAGATTTTTGCGACCGGGGCGGCGGCACCGCCGTGGATTTTCTCGATGTGGCCGCCTTTGCCGATGCGGTCCTCGCCTTCCTCAACGACGAAAAACTACGTCTCTCCACCGGCCGCAAGGCGGCGCGTCTCGTTGAGGAGCGCCACTCGCTCGACACCCTCGCGCCCGCCCTGTGGAAGCATCTGGAGGAGCTCTTGAGTCGTCCGGTTCCAGCCATCGATTTCTCCGCCCGTTTTAAATCGTGGAGCGCCGTCAGCGCTCGCGGGGGCGCACCGTTTTTTGCTCAAGTTGAACCGATCATCGACTTGGTTTCCCAAGCCGATGCCCTGCTTCGGTCCGGCAAGACGGCCGCGGCCATCCCCGTCGTGATCAAGGCAGCGCAAACCGCCCTGAAATACCGGGACCTCCCGGGGATTTTGGCCTCCCTCGGTCTTGTCGCCGACACCCTCGACCGCATCGACGCGAAGCAGGCCAAGATGATCCGCGACCAGGCCGAGACCATCGCGCGCAACAATAAGGTTGCCCACACCACCTTCCTCATCTGAGCCGAGCGCCATGCCCGCCCGCCTCCTCTTCTTCAACCCGTGGGCCGCCGACCCCGAACCCACCGCCGACTACCTGGCGCGCTCGCCGTCCGCTCCGCTTGATCCGCACCTCCCGCCCGGAGCCGACGACCGGCTCCGCGCCATCGCCCGCCTCGACCGCGATTGGTATGGCGAGTGCGCGCGGTGCTTCGACGCCCCGCCTTCCGCAGACCTCGCCTTTCTCCCTGGAATTACGGTCGGTCCCACCGGCCTCGCTCGCCTCGCCGCCTCCCTGGGCAACCGCTCCCCCGACGAGTCCTGGTGGTTGGTTTTCATGGCCCACCACCCGCAGAAAATTGGCGCCGCCCTCGGCCCGTTGTGCGCCTTCCTCAGTAAACACGGCGTGCGCATCGCCTATTACGCGTTCGACGAAGCCAGCCGCGAGATGCCGTGCTTCGCCGCTCTCGCTCCGCACCTCGATCTCCTGATCCACGACGAACTCCCGCTCGGCCCGGCCGCCGCCGGCCTGCGGCCGGATTGCCGCACCGTGCACCGCAGCTGGGTCGCCAACCTTGTGCCCTTCGCCGTGCCGTTTAATCCAGAGCCCGAGCCGAAGATTATTTTCCTCGGCTCCCAACTCGGGCTCACCCCGCACCGCCAGCGTCAAATCGACCACCTGCGCGCGACGTTTAAAGACCGCTTCATCGCCTGGCACGACCACTCGGTGAGCGTCGCCGGTCGCGACGCGCTCAACCGCTACGCCGTCGGCTTTTGCCCCGAGGGTCGCAAATTCACCGCCCCGGCCATGGCCCGCACCCACACCGACCGCCCGTTCTGGTCGGGTTGCCTCGGGCTTGTGCCGGTATCCGAAAACTCGCGACAAGGCGGGCGTCTCGATCCACTGGCCGGAGCCGGCCTGCTTCAACGCTACGACCACGGCAACCTCGCCGCGCTCACCGCCGCCTGCGAACGCGCGTTGGCCACGCCGACCGAGGGCCGGCGCGCCCTTTACGAATATTACAACCGCAGCGAAACGGTGGGCGCCGTGCTGGCGTCGGAGCTGGCCTGTTGCCCGGAGCAGGCGAGGGGAGCTGGCACTGCCCTGTGAGGCCCCAGGCACCCAATTCCTTCGAGACCGCGCTTCAAGCCGCGCTCGTCCACCACCGCGAGGGGCGGCTGCCCGATGCGTGCGCCGCTTATCGTGCGCTGCGCGTGCGTGCGCCTCGGGACGCGAGGGTCCTGCACCTCGGCGGCGTGGCGTTGCTGCAAACCCAACAACCCGCCGAAGCCGTGGCATGGCTGGAGGCGGCCGCCAAATTGGCCCCGCAGCTCGGCTCGACTCAGATGTGTCTTGGTGTGGCGTTGGGGCAACTTGGCCGGCACGACGCGGCGGAGGCCGCGCTGCGCCGTGCCACCCGCCTGGAGCCGGCCAACGGCGAGGCGTGGACCAACTTCGGTCTCGCCTTGGGGCGCACCGGCAAGGCGGTGGAATCCCTCGACGCGCTGCGGCGTGGTGCCGAAGCACGGCCGCGCGATCCCGCAGGCTGGACCGCGTGGGGCCAGTCCTTGCTGGTCGCGGGCCGGGCGGGCGAGGCGTTGGCTGTTTTGGACAAAGCGAGTTCTGCCCTTGGTGCCGAGGCCGGGGCCGAGCTTCACGCCGCCCGGGGCGCCTGCCTCCACGGTCTCGGGCGCATGCCGGAGGCCCTCGCGGCGTTTGACACTGCCCGCAGGATCGCTCCGGCCCACCTTACCGCGTCCAGCCAGCGTTTGCTCGTGCTCCACTATATCGACGAGCTCCCGGTGGCGGAGCTCACCCGCGCCCATCTCGAATTTGGGCGTGATTTACGGGCCCGCCTCGGGCCGACGCGTCCACTCCCTCCCCCCGTGACGGACGGGCCCTTGCGAGTGGGTTTTCTCTCCCCGGATCTTCGCGAGCATGCCGTGGCGCACTTTCTCGAACCCTTGCTTCCGGCGCTCGGGCCGGCGGGATTTGAGGTTTATTTTTATCAGAACCATCCGGTCGAAGACGCGGTGAGCACCCGCCTGCGGGTTTTTGCGCGCGCCTGGCGAAACGTGTCGGGACTCACCGACGAGGCGGCGACGGAGCTGGTGCGCCGAGACGGCCTCCATCTTCTCGTCGATCTCGCGGGGCACACCGGCCACAGTCGCCCGGAGTTGTTCGCGCGGCGGGCCGCGCCGGTGCAGGTCACTTATCTCGGGTATCCCAACGGCACGGGACTCGACTCGGCCGATTTCCGCTTCACCGACGCGATTGCCGATCCTCCTGGTCTCACCGAGGCGCACGGGCTGGAGAAAATCATCCGCTTCTCATCGTGCGCCTGGTGTTACCGGCCACCGGCGGACGCGTCCGAACCGCTGCCCCCTCCCGCCAGCCTCGATCCCCATCAGCCGATTGTCTTCGGCTCCTTTAATCATCTCGGGAAACTGTCGCCCGCCACGTGGGCGTTATGGGGACGCGTGTTGGCGGCGGTGCCCAACTCGCGGTTGTTGTTGAAGGGGTCACCGCCCGATCCGGACTGGCCGGCCAGGCCCGCGCGTGAGGCGGGTATCGATCCGTCGCGAGTCGAGTTATTGCCCTTCATGGCGTCACGGGCGGAGCACTTCGCCAGTTATGCCCGGATGGATATAGCGCTCGATCCGGTGCCTTACCACGGCACCACCACGACGTGTGAAGCCCTGTGGATGGGGCGTCCGGTCGTGACGCTCGCGGGGGATCGCCACGTGCGGCGGGTGGGTGCGTCGTTGCTCACGGCGATCGGAGAGACCGACTGCGTGTGCGCCACGGAAGACGAGTATGTCGAGGTGGCCGTGCGGCTCGCATCCGACCGAAGCGCCTTGGCGGAGCGCGCGGGGCGTTTACGGGGTGCGATGCTCCAATCCGCCTTGGGTGATGCCGAAGGGCAGGGGAAGGCGTTTGCCGAGGCGTTGCGGTCCTGTTGGCTCAATCGCACCCAATGAATCCCCAGCAGGTATCCAAATTACTCACGCAAGCGGTGGCCCATCATCAAGCCGGCCGGTTCATGGCCGCACTGCCCCTTTACCGGCAAGTGCAGCGGCTGGTGCCAAAGAACTTTGATGCGTGGCACCTGGGAGGCACGGCAGCCTTGCAAGCGGGCCGGCATGCCGAGGCGGCGCCGCAGCTGGAACGTGCCCTGCAAATAAACTCCGACTCAGCCCTCGCCTTGTTGCGCCTCGGTGTCACCCGGGCGGCGCTCGGGGAGTTGGACGCGGCGGCGGGCTTGCTGCAACGCGCGGCGGTGCGTGATCCCAAAATGGTCGAGCCCTGGGAGCACCTCGCGGCTCTGGAGCACCGGCGGGGTCGTTTCGCCGAGGCGATTGGCGCCGCGCAAGCGAGCGTGGCGCTGCGGCCGGATTCTGCGCCGATGCTGGCGCGCTTGAGCCATCTGGTCTGCGCTCATCACGGTATCGCCGCCGCGCTTCCGTTATTTAAGAAAGCCACCCAGGTATGGCCCAACGACGCGGAGGCCTGGAAGAATCTCGGCACGGCCCATGCCAATCTTCATCAACCGCTGGAAGCACTGGAGGCCCTGGGGCGCGCGGCGAGTTTGCAACCCGACTTGCCCGGAATCGAGCTCGGGCTCGGTCTGGCCTATCAGGAATCGGGCCGGATCAGCGAGGCGGTCGCAGCCTACGGCCGGGTTCTGGCCGCTGAACCGGCGCATGCCGAGGCGGGGAGCGCACGCCTGCTCTGTCTCAATTATTCGGATACGGCGACGCCGTCCGATCTCGCCTCGGCGGCGAAGGCCTACGGTCTGGCGCGCGCCGGGGCGGCCGTTGCGTCATCGGGGCCGGCGTGGGCACCCCCCGCCATCCGGTCACGTCACACGCCGCTCAAAGTCGCTATCGTTTCACCGGATCTGCGGCGCCACGCGGTGGCGCAGTTTATCGCTCCGCTGCTTGCACATCTGCCGCCCGGGGAGCTTGAAATCTGGCTCTATCACGACCACCCGGTCGAGGACGCCGTCAGCGCAGCCCTCAAGGCGGGCGCGGCGCGCTGGACGAACCTCGCCGGTCTGCCCCATGACGCGGTCCGGGACCGGTTGCGAGCCGACCAGCCGGACATCCTGCTGGATCTCGCCGGTCACACCGGCTTCAACCGGCTGCCGGTCTTCGCTGAGCGCGCCGCCCCGGTGCAGGTATCGTATCTGGGTTATCCGAACAGCACCGGCCTCGCCGAGATGGATTATCGTTTAACCGACGGCCATGCGGACCCCGCAGGCCGGACGGACGAGTATTACACCGAAAAATTGGTGCGCTTCTCGTCCTGTGCATGGACGTTTTCCCCGGCACCGGACGCGGTTGATGTTGTAGTTAAAGATCCGCTACAAGCGGAAGGTGTGGTTTTCGGCTCATTCAACACGCCGGCCAAGCTGAGTGACACGACGCTGCGGCTTTGGGCACGGGTGCTCGCGGCGGTGCCGGAAAGCCGGTTGCTCTTGAAGGGGCACGGGTTTGGTCAACCGGCCTTCGTGGCCCGCTGGCGTGAACGCCTGGCCGCTCTGGGCTGCCCGGTGGAGCGGGTGGACCTGGTCGGTCGTATCACCGACACCGGTGGACATCTCGGGCTTTATGCGCGGGTCGATGTGGCGTTGGATCCGTTCCCCTACCACGGCACCACCACGACGTGCGAAGCGCTGTGGCAGGGCCGGCCGGTCGTTGTGAGGGCGGGTGATGATCACCGCAGCCGGGTGGGTGTATCGTTGCTGACGGCGGCGGGACATCCGGAGTGGATCGCGAACACCGATGACGACTACGTGGCCATCGCGACACGGCTGGCCAGCGAGCCGGCGATGCGCCGTGTAATCGCGCTGGGCCTGCGTGCGGACATGATGCGCGGACCTTTGTTTGATTATGCCGGGCAGGCCCGTGCGTTTGCGGCGGCATTGCGCCAGTGCTACGGGGAGAAAACTGCTGTTTAGCACTACTCCGTTAGTGTTTTATCACAGATGTAGCCCCGACCGCTGGTCGGGGTTTTGCCCCGACCGCTGGTCGGGGTTTTGCCCCGATGGACAGATGTAGCCCCGACCGCTGGTCGGGGTTTTGTCCGAGGCCCCGACCAGCGGTCGGGGCTACATGAGTCGGCAGTCGAAACGAGCCCGGTGAAACACGACGTAAGTTGATGCGAAAAAAATCAAACATCGCGCTAAAGTCGCTCCACGATTGAGCCGCATTATGTAGCAACTGGGAAATACTTCTCAGCCGGATCGGTCCCGAATCCTTCAATCGGACCGTCGCCCTACGGACAGGGCAGCTTAATCAAGGAAGATTACCATGTCTGTCGTCATTAATACTAACTTCGCGGCCACCGTTGCATCTAACAACCTCGCCGTTTCCAATCAGTCCCTTCAGAAGAGCCTCAACCGTCTTTCGAGCGGTTCCAAGATCGTCAGCCCGGCCGATGATGCCGGCGGTCTTGCGGTATCCATGAAGCTCTCCGCCACGGCCAAGCGCCAAGGTGCGGTTAATAACAATATCGGCAACGCCGTCTCTTTCCTGCAAACACAGGACGGTGGTCTCAAAGTCGCCTCCAAGGTCCTCGAACGTATCAGCGAGCTTAAGATGCTCAATGACGACGTCACCAAGAGCGATGGAGACAAGGCCAACTATAACACCGAGTTCCTTGCGTTGCAGAGCCAGCTGAGCGCCATCACTGCGGAAAGCTTCAACGGAGTGACCCTGTTCGGCTCCAGCACGACCGGACTCTCGGTCGCCACCACGGAAGACGCCTCGACCGCCAGCGCGGTCACCATCTCCAACAGCGTCGATCTGGCCAGCACCACTTCAGGCGTGGGCGCGGTTTCGACCACCGCCACCTCGCTCGGAGGGGTTGCGCTCAGCTCTATCAAGACAGCGATCGAAAATGTTGCCACCATGCGCGCCAGCAACGGCGCCCAGCAGAGCCGCCTCGGTTTCGCTTCCGAACTCCTGACGGTCAACAAAGCCAACCTCGAATCCGCCACCAGCCGGATCATCGATGTGGATGTGGCGGCGGAGTCCACCCAGCTCGCACGATGGAACACCCTGGTGCAGGCCGGCACGGCCATGCTCAGCCAGGCCAACCAGAGTGCCCAGACTGCGCTACGGCTCCTCCAAAGCTGATCGCGGTTCGGATTGATCTTCCGACGGTGGCGTCCGTGCCCGCAGCGGCGCCACCCCTGACCTCTTACCGACTACAGCCTACCATTTGAGTATCGAATCCCGATCCCGGCTACCACTACAGCCAGCACACTTTCCCGAAAGGGTTACGCTTTGGGGCTTCCGCCCCGGACAGTCTGATCCGGACTGATTTATCCGAATCCGTGGCGACGACGGACGTCGCACTCATCAAGGAAAGATACTACCATGGCAGTTGTAATTAACACGAACTACGCGGCGACGGTTGCCTCCAACAACCTCGCTGCATCCAACTCGATGCTGCAAAAGAGTCTTAACCGGCTCTCCAGCGGCTCGAAAATCGTCAGCCCCTCAGACGACGCCGGCGGCCTTGCGGTCTCCATGAAGTTGTCTGCGGCGGCGAAGCGTCAGGGTGCGGTCAACAACAACATCGGCAATGCGATGTCCTTCCTGCAAACGCAGGATGGCGCGCTCAAGGTTGCGGGTAAAATCCTCGACCGTATGAGCGAGCTCAAGACGCTCAATGACGATGTGACCAAGGGCACCAGCGACAAGGCGAACTACAATACGGAGTTCACCGCCCTGCAGTCTCAGCTCACCTCGATCACCGCTGAAAAGTTCAACGGTGTTTCGGTCTTCGGTTCCAGCGGCATGACTGTGAATGCCACCGAAGATGCATCAACGAGCAGCCAGATCACGATCGCCAACGCGACCGAACTGGCCAGCACCTCCACCGGTGTGGGTGCAGTGTCCACCACGGCGACCTCCCTCGGCTCGGTCACCCTGGACACGATCAAGACTGCGATCGAGAACGTGGCTACGATGCGCGCCTCCAATGGTGCTCAGCAGAGCCGCTTGGGCTTCGCCTCGGAGCTCCTGACCGTCAACAAGGCCAACCTGGAAGCCGCCAACAGCCGCATCGTCGATGTGGATGTGGCGTCCGAATCCACGCAGCTGGCACGTTGGAACACCCTGGTCCAGGCCGGCACTGCGATGCTGTCCCAGGCCAACGGTTCCGCTCAGACCGCGTTGCGACTCCTGTCGTAACCAGAGGATAAATGACGACATCCTGACTGGGTTCCAAGAGACCCCGCTTCCTACCGAGGGGGCGGGGTTTCCGATTTTACGGCAGTCGCTCCTCTCGAGGCGTCAGGCCTCCTGAAATTGTAGGAGCCTGCTCGCAGGCGATTCGGTGCGTTGAGCGTCGGCGTTGATCCCCCGAATCGCCTGCAAGCAGGCCCCTACACTCCAGACATCGGACTTGGAAACTCCGAGAGGTAGGAGCCCATTTATGGGCGATGTTTGGCCTGCCGTCCGCAGATGGTTATTCGCCCGCCAACAATCGCCCATGAATGGGCTCCTACCTTTTCCGACCCGCCGGGTTCTTGGATCGAGTGTAGGAGCCTGCTTGCAGGCGATTCGGTGCGTTGAGCGTCGGCGTTGATCCTCCGAATCGCCTGTAAACGGGCTCCTACCTTTTCGGAACTGCGGGTTGCGCACGTTCGCCTTCGTAGAGGCGGCTGTAGCGCAGGAAGGTCACAAACGCGGTGGCCAACGCGATGAACAGGCCGGGAAAACCGTCGAGAAAACCACGGCGCAACATATAGGCCCTCACGAAGCGCCAAGCGGGGCGAAACAGCGTTTCGACGAGGCGCCACTTGCGGCCGCGTTCGGACTGGATGCGCGCAAAGTCGTCCGACTGGCGAACCGACTTCAGCATGAACGTCTTCAAATCGGGAAACGGGAAATGGAGCAGGTCGCCGTCGAGGCGCGCAATCGGACCTGAAGTGACGATGTGCGTATGCGCGGGATCGCCGCCCCATTCGCCGGAGCCGAGGCGGATGAGGCGCAGGCAGCGGTCGGGATACCAGTCGCCGTGGCGGATCCAGCGATTGAGAAACCACGAGAGGCGCGGCGACTCGGCGGCGGGAAAACGCTCGCTCTGGCCGGAGGCGAAGAAAATTTCGAGGGCCGCGCGCAGTTCTGGTGTGACCGCTTCGTCGGCGTCGAGGCACAGTGCCCACGGCTGCGTTGATTTTTTAAGCGCCCAGTTCTTGGTGTCGCGGAAACCGAGCCAGGCCGTTGTGTGCACCACGGCGCCGCGCTCGCGGGCGAGGCGTTCACTGTCGTCGGTCGTGTTGTTGAGCACGACGACGATCTCCGCCACCCAGCCACGCACGCTGTCGAGGCATCGCGGCAGGTTGTGCGCCTCGTTGCTGGCAACGATCGAGACCGAGATCGGCAGGAGCGGAGCGGCCATGGCGGAATCGCTCAACGCGTGAGCGCGAGCACGTGGTTCTTGTAGCCGGCGAGGCGGAAACCTTCGTCGAGCAAGGCCTGCACGCATTGAGCGGCGATGTCGGGTCCCGTGTAGTGCGGGTGAAACTCGACCACGAGCAACTTCACGTGGGCGGGCAGCCCCGAGCCGCCCTCAAGCCAAACCGTCTCGGTGCCCTCGATGTCGATTACCAGGGCGTCGGGTTGGAAGTTCTCCTCGGTGCAAACGGTGAGGGCGGTTTTCCAGAGTCCGGCCGACGAACCTGTCGCGGATTCCTGGATGCGGCCGGAGAGTTTATCGGCGCAGGGGTTGAACGACGTGGCGAGCAGGCGCGCGGGGACTTCGGTTTTCCAGGTCGGGCAGGCGAGGGCGGCCACGCATTTGCCGGTGAAGCCGTTGTGCGCGAGATTGCGCTTCCAGTAGGGCAGCAGCGACGCGTCGGCCTCGACGCTGAGGAGCGCGCCGTTTTTGCCGATCTCGCGGGCGATGAAGGTCGAGATGATCCCGAGCGACGCGCCGAGTTCGAGGACGCGCATGCCGGGTTTCACGAAGGCCTTGATGAGAATGCGTTCGGGCGTCTCGTAGTCGCCGCGTACCAAGTGGCGTTTTTTGCGATTGGGAATGGGCAGGCCGGACAAGGGGAATTCGAGACCGTCAATCTGAGCGGCTGAGGGGAGGAAAAACATGAGCGGTTTATTTTAAAGTCAGGGGAAGCACGACGGTAGCGGTATCGGGAGTCCGGAATTTTCGGAGGAACTCGGTTTTACGTTTGATCGTGCTGCGGATAAGTTTTTTCACGAACGACGGTCCTTGCGGCAGCCAAGGGCGGGTGCGCAAGTCGGGCTCGATGCCTTGGCGGCGTAAGACCGTGACGCCCACCGGCATCCAATAGCCGCCCTTCACGCCTTCGGTGTAGGGGAACAGGTTTTCTTGTCCGGTGCGGATGCCGTAGAAACCGGAGCCGGCCTTCTTGGCGTGGCGGTTGACACCGCTCTCGGCCTGCCACGGGTTCCACTCGGGGGCGATGATGTCGAGCATCGCCCGGCGGTTCCAGATGGCGGACTGGAGGGTGGTCATCCAGCGGCAGGTCGTGGCGAAGTGAATGACCTCCGGTGTGGAACCGGCCTGTTCATGGTTGTTGGCGTCGTCGCGAACTTTGAGTTGGAGCATCGGGCCGCCGGCTTTCACGAGCAGATCGCGGAGCGCGACGATTTTGTCGTGGGGGACCGGAGCGTGGAAGAAGTAGTCTTCCTGTAAATACACGATGTGGTCGGAGTCGATTTGCGCTAGGCTGCCGCGCAGGTTTATGGCCCAGCCTTCGTCGTTCGGAAACTGCAGGCAGACGACCCTGGCGTCCTGATAATTTTTTTTATTGGTGATCAGGTAAACCGGCTGAGGACAGTCGGGCCAGTGTTTGAACAACAGATGGAAAAACGCCGGCCAGAGGTCTGCGTAGCGGTCGCAGGACGAGACGAGAATTTTCATGTGTTCACGAGGACCGGGACGAGGACGGCAGATGTTTGGCGTAGAGGGCCTCGACTGTCTCGCACATGTGATCAAGCCCGTAGCGCGGCCGGGCGCGGGCGCTGGCGGCTTGGCCGAGGCGGGTGCGCAGGGGCTCGTCTTCGAGCAGGCGAAGGATGGATTGGGAGAGGGCGTCCGCATCGCGGGGCGGGACCAGCAAGCCGTCCTGTTCGTGGGTGATGACCTGGGGAATGCCGCCGACGGTCGTGGCGACGATGGCTTTGCCACAGGCCTGGCCTTGAAGAATTGCCTGCGGCACGCCTTCGTGTCCGGTGGAGCTCAGGACTTGGATCGTGAGCGAGCCGAGCACCGCGGGAATGTCCTCGCGATGGCCGAGCCAGTGAACGCGGCCGGTGAGGTCGAATTTTTTGACGAGATCTTGCAGCTCGGCGTTGGGCGTGGTGCCGCCGGCGAAAGCGAAATGCACATCGGGGCGGCGGCGCAGGACATTCGCGGCGGCGGCCAACATGTAGGGGTGGCCCTTCCAACTGCGGAGCACGGCGACCATTCCGACCAACGGAACGCTTGGGTCGAGGCCGAGTTCGGCGTGCAGGACGCCGGGGGTGTGCGGGCTGAATTTGTCCAAGTCGATGCCGCTGGCGATGCAGCTCACGCGGTCGGGATCGAGACCGAGTTCGGCGATCAGGCGCTCGGTGATGCGGTCGCTGGTCGTGATCACGCAGTCGCTCAATTTAGCGAAGGCGATGCGGTTGATGGCGGGCGTCTTGTAGTCCACCTCGATGTGGCGCGAGCGGACGCTGAGGGGGGTGCCGGCGAGGCGTGAGGCGATGCCGCCGATCCAGCCGTCGCGTGAACTGTGGGTGTTGATGACGTCGAACTTTTCGCGCTTCAGCAGCCCGCGCAGCCACCAGATGGTGTAGGGGTAGGCGAGCTTGTGGATGCACAGCGGATACACCGTGATGCCGGCGGCCTTCGCGTGTTTAAAAACCTGGGCATGGACCGGGGCGCACAACGCGACCTCGTGGCCGCGCGCGCGCATGGCGATCAACTCGTGCACGACGCGGATGTCCTGCCCGCCCCAGCCACAGGAGGCCTCGGTGTGAAGGATTTTGTATTTTCTAAGCAAGGGGGACCTGATGATTAAAGTGGCTTGTTCATCCGGTAACAATCGAACGCGGCGTCGTGCTCGATTTTCACATCATATCCATTTTGGTGGAGATGCTTCACCACGTCGGTCATCCGGGGGTAGTGGGGGTCGTTTTCAAAGAGACGCGCGTCATCGATGATTATATTGTATGAGGAGTTTTTGCCGCCTTTTAGAATGGCTGTCAGCTCATGGATTATAGGGGCGTATTCAATGCCGTGGGCGGCGCCCTCATCCCGATAGTTTCCGTAGTGGGCATCCAGCCAGAATAAGGTGGGCTTGTCGTTTAATTGAGAAATTACCTTCGCGAGCATCTCGGCGCTGTCCCCGAAGTGGATTTTGATATGAGGGTATTGCTGAAGACGGGACTGACTTAGGGCGTAATAGTCTTTGCTAAGTTCAATTGAATGGAGGGACGTGAAATCATCGCGCAGTGCGTATAAGGTATCGCCGTGGTATGTGCCTGTTTCAACCAGCGTGGTGAGTGAGTGTGCGAATGCTGCATTACGTAAATTATAATGCTTCGCAGACTCAGGTGGGCGAGTAGTGCGGCCGCGCGTTTCCCATTCAGCCAGGCGACGCCCCTCTTTGCGTTGGCGCTTGGACTCCATTACCCCGTGGGTCAGCGGGAATTTCTCCAATAAATACTTCAGCTGTTTCTGAAGCTTGATGGTCGTTTTCATGAATTTATTTTGGCCGGCTTTAATCGCTAGGTTGATGTTTAAGCGGGCGCGCCGGTTTTTACCCACGTCACGTATTTTTTGATGCCCTCGCGGATGGAGGTTTTGGGCGTATAGCCGAAGAGCGTGCGGGCCTTGGTCACGTCGGCATAGGTCAACGGAACGTCGCCGGGTTGGTCGGGCTGCTCGATGATGCGGGCGGTGCGACCGACGGAGAGTTCGATGGCGGAGATCAAGTCGTTGAGCGTGGTCGTGTCGGAGCCGCCCAAGTTGACGATCTCGAAGGGCGTCTGCGTGTAGTCGAGTGCGGAAAGCACACCGGAAACGATGTCCTCGATGTAGGTGTAATCGCGCTGGGTGAGGCCGTTGCCGTAGCGCTCGATGGGCTGGTCGTTGAGGAGGTGGCGGACGAACTTGGAAATGGCCAGGTCGGGGCGTTGGCGTGGTCCGTAGACGGTGAAGAAGCGCAGGCACACGCACTGGATGTCGTGAACGTAGGCGTAATTGGCGCAGAGCTGTTCGCCGGAGAGTTTGGAGGCGGCGTAGGGGCTGATCGTGCGGTCGATGAGGTCGGTCTCAGCAAAGGGCACTTTTTTATTGATGCCGTAGACGGACGAGCTGGAGGCAAAAACCATCTTCTTCACGCCATGGCGGCGGCAGGCTTCGAGCAGGCGCAACGTGCCAAGGACGTTGGTTGAATAGTAGAGCTCCGGGTCGGCCCAGGAGGGACGCACACCGGCTCGGGCGGCGAGGTGGATCACGGCGTCGAAGCGGCCCTCGGCGAAGGTTTTTTCGATCAAGTCGGCGTCGCGAATATCGCCTTCGATCAACGTGATGGCACCGAGGCAGGCCGCGAGGTTGGCGCGTTTGATGGCGGGCGAGTAGTAGTCGTTGAGATCATCCAGCACGGTGACTTGGGCGTTGCGGCCCCGCAGGGCGTCCATGACGTGGGAGCCGATAAAGCCCGCGCCGCCGGTGACGAGTATTCTCTGAAATGTGCTCATGGACGATTAGTGCTGGGTCAACTCGTGGAAGAGGGCGCGATACGCGGAAGTCTCTTGCGCGATGGTAAAGCGTTCGACCGTAGCGCTGATCTCCGCCTTGGGTAAACGGTTTTTCTCTAGAAAAACCGCGATTCGATTGCTCTCGGCTGGGACGTCGGCGGGCTTGAGCTGGCCGGGAATTACCAGGCCGTTGACGCCCGGTTGCAGGGCTTCGGACGCGCCGTTGGTGTCGGTGGTGATGACCGGACAACCGCACGCCAGCGCCTCGATGCAGGTGTTGGCGAACGGATCATAGAGCGTCGGTAGGATCATCGCGTCGGCTTGTTGATAGTAGGGCAGGGGATTCTCCACTGAGCCGGCGAAAACCACGGCGTTAGTCAGACCGAGCGCGTTGATCTCCTTCGCATACTGTTCCGGGCGACCTTTACCGATGACCACGAGACGTGCGTTCGCCAGCCGCGGCGACGGGTGGGTTCGCAACTGGTGGAGAATCGCCAACGCGTGGGACAAGCCTTTGCGCATCCAGCCACTGCCGGCGAAGATCAACGACACGCCGGAGTCGTCCGCCACCAACCCGAGGCGGCGGCGGATGTCGGCGACGGGTTCGGTGGGCGGATAATAGTTGCTGCGGTCCACGCCATTGTGGATGACGCGTATTTTGTGCGCGGCCTCGGGGTAGAAGCTGCGGAACTCGGCGGCGACCATGGCGGAGTTGGCAACGATGATGCGGGACTTGAGCGCGCTGATGCGTTCGAGGCGCGGCGAGACCCAGTGAAGCGGGTTAAACACCTGTTTGAAGCGGCGACCTGACAACTCTAGCCAACGCAGATGCACGCCATCGCCCGCGCGGTAGACGTCGCACTCGACGCCGCGTTCGAGGCTCAGCACGAGCGTGGGCCGGTGGTGGCGGAGCCATGTCGATGCGGCGAAGGCGAAGCGCCACGCCCGCCACCAACTCGGCCCGCGCGTGCCGGACAGGCGACCGGGCTCGGTGCCTGCGCAGAGCAGCGCGATATCCCAGTCCTGGCTAAACATGGCACTCATCCGGCGCGCGGCTTTTTCGGCACCGCCGATGCCACCGCTTTGGCGCCGCACGATGGAGAGCGTGGGCCGGCCTGCGGAACGATTGCCGGCGTCAGACATCGACCACCTCTTGGTTCACCGGGCGCGTGCGGAGGTAGGTTTTGCAAGCGGCCAAAACGGCCGCCACCGGAATGTCGTCGAGCACACGTTTCGGCGCGGGGGGAGGAGGCGGAGGTGTGATCAAGCCGCCGCGAAAAACCGTGAACGGCGTTTTCCAGGGCGACCAGATCACCGGGTCGGACTCGCCGAACAAGGCGATCACCGGACACTCGCAGGCGGCCGCCAGGTGCATCGCGGCGGTGTCCACGCCGAGGTAAAATTTCGCGGTTTTGAGCGACTGCGCGAGGCGTCCGAAACTCCATGCGCCCCGGGTCGATAATACGCGGTTGGGGAACGCGGCGCACAGCCGGTCACCGAAAGCGATTTCTTCTGCGGCGGGGCCGACCGAGAGGAGAATGCTTACGTCGGTCTCGCGGAGCAGGAGGTCGACGAGTTGGTGCCAGTGGGCCTCGGGCCATTGTTTGCGGCGCCAGCGGGTGCACGGGTGCAGGACGATGAACGGGTCGTTCTCAACGGGTAAACTCGCCGCTGCCGAGGCGTCCGCGTTTTTGCTAGGGTTGTAGATAAGGCCCACAGGCGAAGGCGGCAGCGGCAACACGCGGGAGACGGCGAGGTAATCGCGCTCGACGGCGTGTTTTCCGGCGAGATCGGTCGAGGTGGTTTTACCGCCGAGCAAGCCCCACCATTTGGGGGCGAGACGCGGCTGCGGGGTGAACCAGGCGTTGCGGGTGCCGCTCGCGAGCGCCGTGACGAAACCGCGGTTGCTGCAGCCGAGCTCGAAAACGTAGTCGAATTTCTCGCCGCGTAAGGCGCGCCAGAGATCGAGGCCGCGCATGAGGCCGTTTTTACGGCGTTTGTTTTTCTCCGGTGGCTCGCTGAGGTAGATCGCATCGAGGTCGGCGCAGCCGGCGAGAATACTTTCGGTTCCGGCGCGCACGAGCACGCACACCCGCGCCTCGGGGTAGGCGGATTTCAAGGCATGAATCGTCGGCGTCATCATGAGCGCGTCGCCGATATGCTTAAGCTTGATCAATAAAATGCGCACAACGATAGGGGCGGCGGGAGCGGGTCGGCGTTACGATGTGATGAGAGCGACGTGGCCGCGGCCCTGACTCTGATGGTCATACAACTGCTTGTAAACCGGGTCGGTTTTGTAGAGGTCCGCGTGCGTGCCGTCGGCGACGATTTTGCCGGCGTCGAAAACCAAGATGCGCGTCGCGCTGCGGATCGAGCTGAAGCGGTGTGCGATCATAAACGTCATGCGGCCCCGCACGAGGGTTTCGAGCGCTTGCTGGATCTGGGATTCGCTTTCGCTGTCGAGCGCGCTCGTCGCTTCGTCGAGGATCAGGATGGGCGCATCCTTGAGGAAGGCGCGGGCGATGGCGACCCGCTGGCGTTGACCACCCGACAAGGTGGTGCCGCGCTCGCCGACCATCGTGTTGTAGCCCTCGGGAAGGCCTTCGATGAAGTCCGCAATGTGGGCGTTGCGAGCGGCGGCTTTGACCTGGTCGTCGGTGGCGTTCGGGCGGCCCACGCGGATGTTGTCGGCGAGAGTCACGTTGAAGAGCACCGGCATCTGGGGGACGAGGGCGATACGATCACGCAGCGCCGTCTTGTCGATCTCGCGCAGGTCGATGCCGCCGAGCGTGAGCCGGCCGGCGGTGGGGTCGTAGAAGCGCGGGATGAGCGAGATGAAGGTGGATTTGCCGGCGCCGCTGGAACCGACGAGCGCAACGGTTTCGCCGGGGCGCACGGTGATATCAACAGCGGTTAGCGCGGCGGTGCCGGGATTGCCGAGGTCGTCACGGTGGTAGGCGAAACCCACCTGGTGAAACTGCAACTCGACCGGGCCGGCGGGCAGGGCGCGCGGGCGGGCGGGTGGCGGCACGGTATCTTCCGCATCAAGGATGGCTTCGAGACGTTCCAAAGACGCGGAGCCCACTTTAATGGTCGCGTGAATGCTGCTCAATTTCTTGACCGGTTCGTAGGCCATGTAGAGCGCGATAGCCATGGCGCTGAAGGTGGGGAAACTCATGCCTTGGCGGACGCCGAAATACAGCGCGGCCACAAACCCGCAGGCCGAGATCACCTCGATGACCGGCGAGACCATCGCCTGGTATTTGATGGTTTTAAGCGAGAGGCCGAACACTTCCCGGATGCTGACGGCGAAACGGTTTTTCAAAGGAGTCTGCAGGTTGTAGGCCTGGATCTCGTGGGGGGATTGCATGGCCTCGGTGACCATGGCGCTGAGGTCGCCGTTTTTGGTGGCGAGCTGGCGCGAGCGTTTGATCAATTGTTTGGCGGCAATGCGAATCGGGAAGATGCAGAGCGGCACACTCAGAATGGCGACGAGAGCGAACAAAGCGCTTTGGTCGGTGATCGATAGATAAATAAGGTAACCGACCGCCGAAATCAGTGTGAGCGGCTGCTTGATGATATCGCTACTGACGTTGACGACCACGTTTTTGAGTTGGTCGGTATCGCTCAGTAAACGGGCCACGAGGTCACCGGATTTATGCTTGTGGTAGAATGCCACCGGCAGGTCTTGCAGGCGGGCAAACACCTCCTGGCGGATGCCGTCGAGCACCATGAAACCTGCTTTGTTGACGAGGTAGCGGTTGAAGTAGGCTCCCAGTCCGCGCAGCACAAAAATGAGGGGCAGGCCGATGCAGGCGACCAGGAGCAACTGTCCTTGATAGGCGTCGCCGAACAGGCGTTTGGCGGTGGCGACGACGACGGGTGATGCCTCGTCCTCTTTACCGAAAAAAATCGGCAGCATCACCTTCAACATCACCGGTAGTCCCGCGCCGCTGCTCGCGGCGTAAAGCGCCCCGGCCAGCAGGCCGCCCGCAAACACCCAGCGGGCCGGTTTCAGGTGGCGATAGAATCGGCGAAAGCCCCGGTTGCGGGGTGCGGGAAGTGAGTCGGGGGAAGTCAAAACGGTGAGATGGAGGGAGGCCAGCGAGTGCGCACTGTGCGAGCGGGCCGAAGCCTTGGAAAGTTTTTTTGTTTATTCGTCCGGCGCGCTCCGCTCTGCTCACCGCTTCCTCTTTCTACATGCTCGATCCCAAACTCCTCCGCGAATCGCCTGACGTTGTCCGCGCCGCGATTGCCAAGAAACACCTCGATGTCGATGTCGATGCCATCCTCGCGCTCGACTTGGGCTGGCGCACGCAGCTCCAGCAAGTTGAAGCTCTCCGCGCCGCGCAAAAGGCGGCCAACCTCGACATGGCTAAACTGCCCAAAGGTTCGCCGGAGTTCATCGCCAAGGTGGCCGAGATGAAAGCGGTCTCGACCCAAGTGAAGGAGGGCGAGGTTGCGTTGAAGGACGTCGAGGAGCGGCTGAAGCAGGCGATGATGACATTGCCCAACATCCCGCACGCCTCCGTGCCGGAAGGGCGCACGCCCGAGGAAAACGTGGTGTTCGCAACGTGGGGTGATGTCGGCGCGCTTTCGCCGGATGCGAAGGCGCACTGGGAGATCGCCGGCTTCGATAAACTTTTCGATTTCGCCCGCGGCTCCAAGGTCACCGGCGCGGGGTTCCCGTTCTATATTGGTGATGGTGCCCGCATCGTGCGCGCGTTGCTCCACTTCTTTTTGGAAGAAAACGGCAAGGCCGGCTACGTGGAGGTCAACCCGCCGATTTTCGTCAACGCCGCCAGCGCCACCGCGACCGGTCAGTTGCCCGATAAGGAAGGCCAGATGTATGAGGCCGTCGCCGACGGTTTTTACGCCGTGCCCACGGCCGAGGTGCCGCTCACGAATTTCTTCCGCGATGAGATCATCGACGAGGCGGCGCTGCCGGTGAAACGCTGCGCCTACACCCCGTGTTTCCGCCGCGAGGCAGGCAGCTACGGCAAGGATGTGCGCGGGCTCAACCGCCTGCACCAGTTCGATAAAGTGGAGCTCCTCAAGTGGGTTCACCCGTCGACGAGCTACGGCGAACTCGACGCCCTGCGCGGCGATGCCGAAAACCTGCTGCGCCTGCTCGGGCTGCCTTACCGCGTGCTCCTCATGTGCGGCGGCGACCTCGGTTTCTCGCAGTCGAAAAAATACGATCTCGAGGTCTGGTCGGCCGGGCAGAAACGCTGGTTGGAGGTGTCGAGTTGCTCGAATTTCGAGACGTTCCAAGCCCGCCGCGCGCAGATCCGTTTCCGCAACGCCGACGGCAAACCCGAGCTCGTGCACACGCTCAACGGCTCCGGCCTCGCGGTCCCGCGCGTGCTCGCCGCGTTGCTGGAAAATAATCTGCAAGCCGACGGCCGCGTGAAAATCCCCGCCGCGCTGGTGCCGTATTTTGGCAAGGAGTATCTGACGTTTGCGTGAGCCTAAGTATGAGGGCGTCGAAGGATCGAAATGGAGGAGCCTGCTTGCAGGCGATTTCCGATGTGGTATGGGCATCCTGCCCATGATCCAATCCCACGGGCAAGATGCCCGTGCCACTCTTCAAACCATCGCCTGCAAGCAGGCTCCTACAGTCCGATCCCTACCATGCCGACGCTTAGCCCGAAGTCCCCTTGGCCCTGCGTGGCCGAGGCGCTCGCGGTGCGTTTCCCGCGCAAGGCGCTACACCCCTCCGTGGTGGCGTGGGCGGACACGGCTCACGGGGATGACGGCACCGACAACAACGCCGCCCGCCACCCGTGGGCGGTCGGGTTCTCCGGCGGGGCGGACTCGCTCGCGTTGCTTCTACTCGTATGGGCGCACTGGCCGGAGCGCCGCGAACGGCTCGTGGCGTTGCACTTTGATCATCGCCTGCGCGGGCGCGCCTCGACGGCTGACGCTCGGTTTTGCGAGCGCGTGTGCGCGGGTCTCGGCGTGCGTTTCGCGACCGGCACGTGGGCGGGCGCTCACAAAGGCGCCAGCGAAGCCGAGGCGCGTGCGGCGCGGTTTGGGTTTTTTCAACGCGCGATGTCCCGCCGCCGCATTCGCGCGCTCTGGCTGGGGCATCAACAAGACGACATCGCCGAAACCCTGTTGATGCGTCTCGCCCGGGGCAGCGGCTCCGCCGGACTCGCCGCGCCGCGCCCGTTGCAACCCATGCCAGCCGATCGCATCCATGTGCGCCCCCTGCTCACGTTAAAGAAAATCGAGCTCACCGCCGCGTTGACCGCCGCCGACGCGATTTGGCGCGAAGATGCCAGCAATGAAACGGAGGACTACACGCGCAATCGCATCCGTCGCGAGGTGTTGCCGCCCTGGTGCGCGGCGGCCGGCGGGCGAGACGCGCCCGCCGGGGCGGCGTTGTCGCGGGAGTTGCTCGACGAGGATGACGCTGCTCTGGAGGCGTGGGTGGATGCGTTGGCTCCGCTTTCGGCCGACGGGCGCTGCTTGGACGTAAACAGTCTCCACGGCAAACCCCGCGCGGTCATTCGTCGCGCGTTGCACCGCTGGCTGGTGCGGCAGCGCGACACCGGGGATTTGTCGCGCCAAGGGTTTACCGGACTCCTCACCGCGGTGGAGAGGGGAGTGTTTACGCGTTTCAGTTTGGGGAGCACCGGGTTGGCGGTCATTCGCAAAGGCAGACTTACCTTTGAGGCTGATGGTGCGAAGGGTTGATTTAAACGTGCGCAAACCGAAAGTCGCCCAATTGACTTATCGGGGGGAACCCGCACGGTTATCCCCTAGTCCAAATCGTAAATGCCCGATCCCAAAAACGACTCCAAGCGCCGCCCTCTCAAAAACCTTCCCCCGGATCGCTTTCCGCTCAAGGTTTCCCTGATCTGGCTCTCCATTCTCGCCGCCGTTCTGTTGCTGTTTTATTTCAGCCCGGCCCGCTCCGTTGCTCCCGCCAACCTTAAGATCCAGCAGGTCATCGAAATGGCCACTGAGGGTAAGGTGGAATCTGGCATCATTCGTTACGACGTATCGTATGGTCGTAGCGGCGCGGTCATCACCGGCAAAGTCAAAGAGGCCACGCTGGAAATCAACGAAGGCGTCAAAACCGACCAGTTCCGCGCCGCCGGTAGTCTCACCGAGGACAACCTCGGCTTGCTCCAGAAGACCAAAGTCTTCGAGGAGCCGCCCGTCTCCAACAATGTTTCGAGCTTCCTGCTCAACTTCCTGCCGATCCTCCTGATCATCGGTCTGCTCTACTTCCTCTTCGTGCGCCAACTCCGCCAAGCCGGCCGGGGCGCGATGAACTTCGGCAAGAGCCGCGCCAAGATGTTGGCCCGCGACCGCGAGAAGCTCACCTTCGGCGAAGTCGCCGGCTGCGACGAAGCCAAGGAAGAAGTTTCCGAGGTCGTCGAGTTCCTCAAAGACCCGAAGAAATTCCAAAAAATGGGCGGCAAGATCCCCAAGGGTCTGCTCCTCGTTGGTCCTCCCGGCACCGGCAAGACGCTCCTCGCCAAGGCCGTGGCCGGCGAGGCCGACGTGCCCTTCTTCAGCATCTCCGGCTCCGACTTCGTCGAGATGTTTGTCGGCGTCGGCGCGAGCCGCGTGCGCGACATGTTTGAGCAAGGTCGCAAAAACGCGCCGTGCATTATCTTCATCGACGAAATCGACGCCGTCGGTCGCCAGCGTGGCGCCGGCCTCGGCGGCGGTAACGACGAGCGCGAGCAGACGCTTAACTCCATGCTCGTCGAGATGGACGGCTTCGACACGACCGAAGGCGTGATCATCATCGCCGCGACCAACCGCGCCGACGTCCTCGACCAGGCGCTGCTGCGCCCAGGTCGCTTTGACCGCCAGGTTTATGTCGACCTGCCCGACGTCGTGGGCCGCGAGCAGATTCTTCGCGTTCACGCCCGCAAGATCACGCTCGCCGAAAACGTTGACCTCAACGTGATCGCCCGCGGCACGCCCGGTCTCTCCGGCGCCGATCTCGCCAATCTGCTCAACGAAGCCGCGCTCCTCGCCGCCCGTCGTAACAAGAAAAAAGTCGAGATGATCGACGTCGATGACGCCCGCGAGAAAGTCCAGTTCGGCCGCGAACGCCGCCGCGTCATGGACGACCGTGAGAAGAAGCTGACCGCCTACCACGAGGCGGGGCACGCCATCGTGCAGGCCGTCCTCGATGACGGCACGGTGCCCGTGCACAAGGTCACGATCATCCCCCGCGGTCGCTCGCTCGGCAGCACGATGTTCATCCCCAAGAAGGATCTGCTCACGCAGGAAAAGAAGCGCATGCTCGGTCAAATTGCCATGGGCATGGGCGGTCGCATTGCCGAAGAACTCGTCATGGATGACATCAGCAGCGGCGCTTACGGCGACATCAAGCACGTCACCAAAATCGCTCGTCACATGGTGTGCGACTGGGGCATGAGCACGCTTGGACCCATCGCTTACGGTGACAACCAAGACACGGTGTTTCTCGGTCGCGAAATCGGCCGCAGCCACACCTACAGCGAAGAAACCGCCCGTAAGATCGACGCCGAGATTACGCGGATCATTTCCGAGCAGTATACCCGCGCGACAGAGCTCATCAGCGCGCACCGTCCGGCGCTCGACAAGATCGCCGAGGCGCTCCTCGAATACGAGACGATCGAAGGTAAACACGTGATGGAGATTCTTCAGACCGGTGCGATCATCTCGCCGATCATCCGCGAACTGCCCCCGGCCCTGCCCCCGGGTCCAGACGATAAAGGTGACGTAAAGAAACCGAAGGACGCGCCTGAGGACGGTGGTCTCGGTGCCCCGGCGCCGTCGCCGGCCTGAGTGCCGAATGGTGGGGCGGTGTTCGGGCGTTCGAAGCGCGGAGGTTTTCCTCCGCGCTTTTTTGTTTCCGAAACTGTAGGAGCCTGCTTGCAGGCGACTCCAAGGGTGGGAAGCGAGCTTGCTCGCGATTGTTTGATCCTCGCGAGCAAGCTC
>JANODO010000087.1:0-1511 GCA_031412735.1 Rariglobus sp.
CGCGAGGGCCTCAACCCTTACCCAAACACCCGCCCCAGCGCCGCTCCAATCGCGCCGGTGATCTCGTCGATATCATCCTTGGTCGCAATCAGCGCGGGCGACAAACACAGCGTATTGTTGAACCCCGGAACGCTCCGGTTCGTGGCGCCGATGATCACGCCCTGCGCCATGCAGTCGGCGACGACGGCCTGGACCTTTTTCTCGTCGGCGGGCTCACGCGTGTCCCGATCCGCCACTAGTTCGGCCCCAAGGAACAATCCCTTGCCGCGGACCTGGCCGATGACCTTGTGCTTGTCCATCAGGGCGGAGAGGCTGTCCAAGGCGTAGTCGCCCATCGCGACGGTGTTGGCCAGAAGCCCTTCATCCTCGATGATCCGCATGTTCTCCAGTGCTGCCGCCGGGCCTGCGGTGCAGCCGCCGAAGGTGGAGATGTCGCGGAAGTAGCTCATCGGGTCCGACGCGTCGTCCTTGAACAGGTTGAAGACCGCCTCGGTCGTCACGGTGCAGGAGATCGCCGCGTAGCCGGAGGCGACGCCCTTGGCCATGGTCACGAAGTCGGGCGCAACACCGTAGTGCTGGTAGCCGAACCAGGTGCCGGTGCGGCCCACGCCGCAGACGACCTCGTCGATGTGGAGAAGGATGTCGTACTTGCGGCAGATTTCCTGGACGCGGCTCCAGTAACCCTCGGGCGGGACGATGACGCCGCCGCCGGCGGTGACGGGTTCCAGGACGAGGCAGCCGATGGTGTCGGGGCCTTCGCGGAGGATGACCTCCTCGATGGCGTTGGCGGCGCGTTCCCCGTAGTTTTCGACGTCCCACTGCTTGCGGTATTCCAGGCAGTGCGGGACCTCGACGAAGCCGTCGGGGAAGGGTCCGTACTGGGCGTTGCGCTGCTGCTGGCCACCGGAGGCGAGGGCGGCGATGGTGGTGCCGTGGTAGTCACGCTCACGGTACAGGATCTTCCACTTCTTGCCGCCGTGGTGGCGGTGAGAGATCTGGCGGACCATCTTGTAAACCTTCTCGTTCGCCTCACTCCCCGAGTTGGAGTAGTAGACGCGGGAAAGGCCGGGCATCTTTTCGATCAGCTTCCGGGCAAAAAGCGCTCCCGGGATCGAGCCTGCGGCGCCGGCGAAGTAGTTCATCTTGATCAGCTGGTCGCGCACGGCGTTGGCGATGGATTCGCGGCCGTAGCCGACGTTCACGGTCCAGACGCCACCGGAGACGGCGTCGAGGTGTTCCTTGCCCTTGGCGTCCCAGACGCGCATGCCCTTGCCTTCGACGATCACGCGGGGGTCGACGGTTTCGTATGCTTTGTGCTGGGAAAGGTGGTGCCAGACATGGGTGCGGTCGGCCTCGACCACGCTGGCGATATCGTTCAGTCCTGCGTAGTCGTCCATCGGGCGTCCTTTCACGTTCGATCAGCGTGCATCATCGGGGATCGCGCCGCTGGCCCTTAGGACCAGAACCCGCCCCCCGCTATAGCCAGACCGTGCCCCCTGCGGCAGGAAGAC
>JANODO010000088.1:0-23421 GCA_031412735.1 Rariglobus sp.
TCGTCCTACCTGGTCGATCTTCGCTCGCAGTATGCCGACCTTTGGTTGAGCGAGCTCCACGTCGGCAGCCGCAACACAATCAACGGTGCCGACACCACCGGGGAGTTTTACTTCGACACCGGCATCCTGCGGGTGGACGGCATCACCCGGCTCGCGGTAGGCGATAGCGGAATAGCCCGAAACTTCGCCTTCTTCCAGATCGACGGCGGACAAGTCTTCTTCACCGGCGGCATCGAAATGGCGTCAACCGTCACGGGCGACAACGCCAATACCGATCTCAATATCACCGGCGGCACCGTCGTCTCCGGCCCCATCTCCCTCACCGCCGCCAACCCCGGCTACACCATCGGCACCCTCTCGATTTCGGGCGGCTCCCTCACCCTCACCGGTCCCATCACCCGAGGCACCATCACCGGCGTGGCGGCAGGCAACTACAACAGCACGGGCACCGCCCGCATCGTCCTCGAAGGCGGCACACTGGATCTCGGTGGCCACGCGATAGGGTCCGCTCTGCTTCCACTCCAGACGGTTTCGCTCAACGAGGGCACCCTGCGAAACGTCGCCTCCATCAATGGCACCGGTGGCGTGCTCAAAAATGGCTCCGGCACCCTCGTCCTGGAGGGTCTCAACACCTGGACCGGCGCCACTTCCGTCACTGCGGATACAGTCGAACTGCTGGGCACGCTCTCCTCGCCCGGCACCTTTACGCTCGGCAGCGAGGCCACCTTAACCGGCTCCGGCACCCTCGATGCCCCCGTCGTGATCGCCGGCACCGTGATACCCGGCGGCTCCGGCGGCCCCGCACTCCGGGTCGAACGCACGGTCCGGCTCGACTCCACCGCCACGGTCGTCACGCGCGTCAACCGCGCCTCGCCGGCCGCCACGCCCGCATTGATCGGCGCCACCACGCTGACCTACGGCGGCACCTTGCGGGTGGAGCACGACGGCTCCGCCCTCGCGGCGGGCGATCGCTTCGTGCTCTTCGCCGCGACCTCTTTCATCGGTAATTTCCAGACTGTCGAACTGCCTGCACTGGCCGCCGGCCTGGCCTGGGACACCCGCGGCCTGCGCTCCGATGGCTCGATCCTTGTGCGGTCCTCCACCGACCTCGCCACCAGCCTGGGCCAGACCACCAAATACTGGGACCGCTCCGCCACCGCCGGCCTGCAAGGCGGCTCGGGCGTGTGGGACGTCGGCACCACCGCTAACTGGAAAGTCGCCGCCGATGGCTCCGGCGCCTTCGACCGGTTCTGGCCCGCCGACACGGTCAACTTCCAAACCGGCGCCACCAACACCGTCACGCTTTCCGGCCCCGTCGCCGTGACCGCGCTCAACCAATCCGTCAACGGCACCGCCACCACAGTCACCGGCGGCCGCATCCTGCTCGATGGTCCGGTCACCCTGTCCAATGGCGACCCCACTGGCAACCAGCCGCTGGTCCTAGACACCGTGGCTTACCTCAACGGTCTCGCCACCACAGTCCACGCCCAGCAGCCCATCACCCTGGCTCGCGGACTCGCCGGCACCGGCGACCTCACCAAGACCGGCGCTTCCACGCTCACCTTGAGCGCCGACAGCCCTTGGGCCGGCGCCTTGCTCCTCGGCGGCGGCACCACCCGTCTGGTCGGCGCCACGCCCAACCTCACCACGATCTCTTTCGGTCCTACCGCCGGCGCCGCGCCTGGCTCCACGCTGGAGCTCAACCAAAACCTCTCGTTTGCCGGCTCTGCCTTCCGTGTCCAGAGCGTCGGCGCCAACGTGCTCACTATCCCCGTCGGCCGCACGCTCACGCTCACCGGCGAAACTGCGCTCGGCCTCAACAACGCGACCGTGACCGGCGTCACCGGTGCCAACGCGCTCGCCACCACGGGCGGCGGCGAGCTCTTGGTCCAGACCGGCGGGAAAAACTTCATCGTCTCTGGAAGCCGCTCCGGCCACCCGGCCGAGATCAATCTCTCCGGCCTGGGCCGCGCCGTCATCGACGCCGGCTCCACCGGCAATCTCTTCGTGGGCGCCTACTATTCCAACGCCAACGACTCCCTTTCGCTTCCGCCTGACGCTACGTTGACCGGCGTCAATCTCTACGTCGGCGACGCCAACCTCGGCGGCACTCACGCCCTGCGCCTCGGAGCCGGCCCCAATCTCATTAACGTCAACAACCTCTACGTCGGCCAACGCCCCGGTTCCAACAACCGCTCCGACGCATCCGTCACCTTCGGCTCCGCCACCGGCTCCCTGCTCCTGCGCGCGATCGACGGCGTCGGCCGCTCCAATCTGTTCATTAACGACAACATCTCCGGCACCGGCCGCCTCCTCACCAACACCTTTGATGTCTCCGGCCACTCCGCCGACCTCCTGCTCAACCAGCTCGTCATCGGCCGGCGCAACGCCACCAGCAGCCCCGCGCAGCTCACCAACGACACCTTCCGCTGGGATCGCGGCACGCTCGATGTGCAGGCCCAGGCAATCCTCTCTCAAGCCCCCGCCGCCGCTCAAAAACTCCACGTCGGCGCCATGATCCTCGGTTCCCCCGCCTCCTCCTCCGCCGACACCGCGATCTTCCAAGGCGGTATCATCGTGGCCGAAAACCGCTCCACTGCCACCACCGCCGGCGCCGCCGCGCAGGGCACGCTCACCGTCGCGGGCGGCTCTGTCACCAGCGCAGGCGTCACCCTCGGCAACATCACGACGCTCACCGCTCCGAGCACCGGCACGCGCCAGTCTCTCGCCGCGCTCAACGTCACCGCCGGCACCCTCACGCTCACCGGGCCGCTTCGCTCCGGCTCCTCCACCGGCCCCGGCACCAAGACCGCCACCCTCACGCTCGACGGCGGCGTCCTCGATCTCGGTGGCCACGCCCTCGGCGGCACCGGCCCGTCCGCGCTCACCACGCTCAACTTCCTCTCCGGCACGCTCGCCAACGTCGCCTCGATCAACGGCGTCGCCGGCCTCACCAAAACCGGCCCGAGCTCCCTCACGCTGGCCGGCGTCAACACCTTCACCGGCCCCATCACCGTCTCCGCCGGAACCCTCGTCTTCACCCCTGCCACCACCGCCACCTCATCCATTTCGGTCGCCTCTGGTGCCACCCTGAGCCCCGCCGGCTCCATCACCGGCAACCTCACTCTCCCCCTCGGCGCCACTTGGCGCGTGCGTATCGACTCTGCCACTACCTACGATCAGCTCACCCTCACCGGTGCGACCTCCACTGCCACCCTCGGCGGTTCGCTCGAACTCATCACCGCGCCCGACCTGCCCGCCGGCACGCGCTTCCGCATCCTGCGTAACCAAGGCAACCCTGCCGCACCTGTGGCCGCCACCTTCTCGGGCCGCGCCCACCGCACGCCGTTCACCGCCTCCAGCCGCACGTGGTATCTCGACTACACCGCCGGCTCGGGCGGCGACGTGGACCTCGTGCTCGCCAGCGATCTCGAACTCTGGCGCCAAACCCACTTCGGCACGCTTTTCGCCACCGGCTCCGCCGCCGACACCGCCGACTTCGATAAGGACGGCGTCGCCAACCTCCTCGAATACGCCCTCGGCACCTCGCCGACCTCCGCCGCCTCAGTCTCCGTTCCGACCCCTCAGGTTTCAGGTCTCAGGCTTCAGCTTTCATTCCTCCGCGCCCGCGCCGACGTGACTTACCACGTCGAGGCGTCGTCAACGCTCTCGCCCGGCTCCTGGTCCGTCCTCGCCACCAACCCCGGCACCGTCGGCCAGTCCGTCACCGTTGCCGACACGGTCAACCTCAACACGGCCACGCCGCCGCGCCGCTTCGTGCGCCTCCGCGTCACCACCCCATGATCCCCGACCCCTTATCCGTCATTGGTCATTGGACATTGGTCATTCTTCATTCCGCGCCCCGGCGCGGCCGTTCCCTGCGGCCGCTGCTTCGAGTCCTCCCCGCGTCATTTTACCTAGGGCTTGGCTCGCTGCTCGTTGCGCTCGGAACGCCGGTGTTGACCGCCGCCACCTTGACCTGGGATGCCACATCCGGCACGGCCGGCAACCAAGACGGCTCCGGCATCTGGAACACGACGACGGCTCGCTGGGACGATAGCTCGGCGACTTGGGACAACAGCACGCCCGACAGCGCGATTTTCGGCGCTGCCTCCGGCACGGCCGGCACGGTGACTCTGGGTGAAGCGATCACGGTGGGCGGTCTGACCTTCAACGCCGCCGGCAACTCGACCTACACCCTCGCCGGCGGCGGGTTTTCCCTGAGCACGGGCACCGCCACCGCCACGTCGGTGATCGTGAACGCCGCGGCGACGATCTCAGCACCCATCACGGCGGCTGCCACCAACGTCCTCACAAAATCCGGCGCCGCCACGCTGACCCTCGCGCCGACCATTGAGTCATCCTTCGGACAGCTCAAAAATTCCGCCGGCGTCGTCGTGCTCGATGGTGTGGGCGGCACGTTTTCGTCCTCAGTCACGGGCGGCGGCTTAGCCAACACCGCCACCACGTCGACGATCCGCGTCACCGGCGGCGCCTGGACTTCCACGGTCTTGGGCACCAACAACGGCAACTCCGGCTTTCTCGGCACGCTCGAGGTAAGCGGGGGCTCGATCTCATTCACCAGCGGGCGCTACTTCGGCGCAACCGGCGGCGCCTCCTACCTGAACGTTTCCGGCGGCACCGTTTCGTTTCTCAATTCCATCGCCCCCGGCAACACCCAGTTCAGCCCAGGCAATGGCAGCGCCGCCGGCTCGGGTGGTGCGACGGTTACTGTCTCCAGCGGGCTCCTCGACATCGCCACTGCCTCGACTACTGGCGGTGGCAACGCCATCGGCCCGGCGTTCAGCAGCCAGCTCAACCAAAGCGGCGGCACGGTGCGGGTCGGCGTCACCGTCGGCACGTCCGGATCGAACCCCGACCTCAAGATCGGCGGCTCCGTCGTCAACGTGAGATCCGCCTACACGCTGGGCGGCGGCACGCTCTTCATGAAGGGCGTGCTCAAGGCCGGCGGCGCACCCGGCGCCGGCGGACTCAATAACTTCAACTTCATCGGCGGCACGCTGGTCGCCGATACGATCATCACCGCCAATCTCAGTCACTCCAGCACCGCCACGGTCGCGGCGAACCAGACCACCGACGCCACCAATCCCGGATTCCTCTTTAACTCCGGCGGCGTCCTTGCACCGGGTGATCTTGGCACCGCCGGCCGCACTGTAGTGACAGGAAACTACATCGCCACGGGCGGGGCGCTCGCCGTCGACCTCGGCGGCACCACCAAGGCGACCGCGTTTCAAACCGGCCAATACGACTTCGTCTCCGTCTCCGGCACCGTCGCACTCGGTGGCGAGTTGCGCGTCTCCGTGCTTCCCGGTTTCACCCCGACGGCCACCGCCACGTTTACCATTCTCACCGCGGGTTCCGCACCCAGCGGTGCCTTTAACAACGCCTCGGTTGGCAGCCGTTTCCTCACCGCCGACGGCGCCGGCTCGTTCCTGCTCACGCGCTCGGGCAACAGCATCGTCATAAGCCAATATCAAGTCGTCGCGCCCGCCGTCATCTCGACGCTTACCACGCTCGACGCCGGCACGACCCAGACGTTTAACGCCCCGCGTCTCGATGCGACCAGCTTCGCCTGGACGCTCGACGGCGTCCCGGTGTCCACCGGCAACGCCTTCGTCTACGCCCCCGACATCGACCAGGTTGGCCCGCACGCCCTTGTCCTCGACCAGACTCTGCCCAACGGCACGCACGCCATCCGCCAATGGAAAGTCACCGTGAAAATCCCGGTGCCCGCCACGAGTCCGTTCAACTACTACGTCTCGCCCACCGGCCTCGACACCAACGCTGGCACCACCGCCGGTTTGCCGTTCAAGACTCTCGAAAAAGCCCGCGACGCCATCCGCGCGCTCCCCAAGCCGCTCGCCACCGGCGGCGTCAGCGTCTGGCTGCGCGGCGGCACCCATTTTCGCACGTCCACGTTTGCGCTGACCACGAGCGACATCGGCACCGCGACCGCGCCGGTCATCTACCGTGCCTATCCCGGCGAAAAACCGGTGATCTCCGGCGGCAAGGCCTTTCCCGCCTCGGCCTTCGTTCCCCTCGCAGCCAGCGAGGTGGGGCGCGTCACGCCCGGTGTGACCGGTATCGTCGAACTCAATCTCAATACCAACGTCATCACCCGTGACGGCCCGATGCCCAATTCATTCGGCCAGTCCACCCTCTACAACGTTTACGGCACGAACAGCGACGGCGAGATGCCCGACGTCATGTTCAACGGCAAACGCATGTTCCTCTCGCGTTATCCTAATCATGCCGTGCCCACCGACGTGTCCGATCCGGCCCGCTACGACGACCTCAACACCACCAACCTCAAGATGAACGGCGTCGCCGCCGGCGCCGACAACCCCGTCGGCACCAACCCCGCCACCGGCTACCTCAACGTCGGCGGGACCTACACCGACGGCACCGGCGCCGCCATCACCGTGGGCGGAGCGTTTCATTATTACCCGGCCGACGCCGAGCACGTCAGCCGCTGGTCCACCGCCATCGCCAAGGGCGGCCTTTGGGTGCAGGGCTACTGGCGCGTGCCTTGGCAGATCAACGGCGCGAAGGTCAAAGCCATCGACCCCATCAAGCAGGTCATCGCCTTCGAACCGACCGCAGCCGTCACCAACGGCATCGGCTACAAATACACCCGCCCCGCCGGCAACTACTCCGAGCCGTGGTGGGTCTTGAACCTCCTGGAAGAGATCGACCAGCCCGGCGAGTGGGCCATCGATTTCAGCCGCAACCGGCTCTACTTCCTGCCGCCCGCGCCGATCACCGACGGCAGCTTCGTCATCTCCAACGTGGACACGCCGCTCATCCAGATGACCGGCGGCAGCCACCACTACTTTATCGGCCTCACTTTCGAGCACGGCCTCGCCTCCGCAGTGCAGTTCGTCAATGGCAGCCGCAATCTCATCCTTGGCTGCGAATTCCGGAACATGGGCAACTTCCCGGTGGACATCAACGGCGGCACGCGCAACGGCGTCGTCAGCAGCGATCTCCGCGACCTCGCGAGCGGCGGCATCTATCTGCGTGGCGGCAACGAAACCGCCTCGCCCCGCGTGCCCGCCACTAATTTCGCCGTCAACAACCTCGTCGAAAACTTCGCCCGCGTCACCCGCGTCTACGCCGCCGGCCTTGATATCGGCTCCGGCGGAGGCAGCGGCGGAGGCAGCCACACCACCGCCGTCGGCATGCGCGCCGCCAACAACCGCATTCGCGGCACTCCCCACGGCGGCGTGCTTCACGGTAGCTGGGACAACATCTTCGAATACAACGATGTTTCCGACTTCTGCCTGGTGTCCGACGACCTCGGGGGCTTCTACAGCTACGACCTCTTCAGCCGTCACGGCAACCAGACGTTCCGCTATAATTTCGTTCACGACAGCGACATTGGAAACGC
The DNA here is from genome assembly GCA_031412735.1 of Rariglobus sp. Taxonomy (GTDB): domain Bacteria; phylum Verrucomicrobiota; class Verrucomicrobiia; order Opitutales; family Opitutaceae; genus Rariglobus. The sequence goes on from JANODO010000088.1 coordinate 7,412, forward strand.
CTTCTACTTCGACCACGACCACCGCGACATGCACCTCTACGGCAACGTCACGAACCTGCGTTCGCGTCCGAACACCCAAGGCATCTCCGTGTGGTATAAGGTGGGCGGACAACTCACGCTCGGCCAGGAGCAGTTCACCGACTGCTTCAACAACCTCGCGGTCAACTCCCTCAAGGGTTTCATCTTCTACGGCGCGAATCCCGCCATGCGTATAGAGAACAACGCGACCGTCGCGGTCAGCCCCACGCCGTTTAGTTGGACGCTGGTGACTCCGGGCACCACCGCCAACACCGCCGCCGCCTCGACCGCCGCCGTCATGGCCACCGGCTCCAACCTCAGCTACACGAGCGACATCGGGTTCATCAATGAACCGGCCAACGACATGCGCCTCAAACCCGACTCGCGCCTCTACGACGACCTGCCGGACTTCAAGCCCATCCCGTTCGAGATGATTGGTCTGTTCAACGACGACTACCGCACCGACGGCGCGATCTACACGCCGTTCGTCCTCGCCGGCTCCGCCAGCAATGTGGGCGGCAACACCGTGACGCTCAACGGCACACTCGTGTATCCGACTTACAACGACAATACCCAGGTCACCGTCTATTGGGGCACGACCGACGGCGGCACCAACCCCGGTTCCTGGCAGAACTCACTCGACCTCGGCGTCGTCGGTTCCGGTTCGCTCAGCAACGCCCTCGTCTCGCTCAGCCCCAACACCCGTCATTTCTTCCGTTACCGCGCCGTGAACGCCGCCGGCACTTCCTGGGGCACTGCCTCCAACTCGTTCACGACTTACCCGCTGGCCAACGCCGCCACCGGCGGCACCGCGAGCGCCAGCACCGGCACCGGCGCGGATGCCTTCGATGGCAACGCCGCCACCGCGTGGACCGCCACCGCAGCGACGGGCACGCTGCACTACCAGCTGCCCACGGGCACCACCAGCGTCGTCACCCGCTACACGGTGACCAGCGCGGCCACCAGCCCGGCCAAGGACCCGCGCGACTGGCAATTCCAAGCCTCCTCCGACGGACTCGTCTGGATCACCCTCGATACCCGCACCGGCGAGACGTTCACCAGCCGCGGACAGACCAAGACCTACGACTTCGGCAACACGACCGCCTACGGTTTTTACCGATTCAACATCACCGCCAATAGCGGCGATGCGACCTCCGTCCAACTCGGCGAGATGACGTTCCAGTCGCCCGCGATCACGGCCGACGTCACGCCCCCGGTCATCACCACGCCGGGTAATCTCAGTCTGGCCGCCAACAGCTTCGACGGCTCGCAGGTGAACTTCACCGTCACCGCCATCGATATCGTCAGCGGCAACGCCTTGCTCACGGTCACGCCCCCCTCCGGGTCAACCTTCCCCGCAGGCGTCACGACGGTGAATGTCAGCGCGGTCGACGCCGCCGGCAACTCCGCGACCGCCAACTTCACCGTCACGGTGACGTCGCCTGGCTTGCCTTCGCCGTGGCTCGGCGCCGACATTGGCACTGTCCTGCAACCCGGCCGCTCCGCCGCGTTCGTCACCGACATCTTCAGCGTCTCCGCCGCCGGCAGAGATATCTGGAACACCTCCGACGCCTTCCACTTCGTTTACCGCAGCCTCACCGGCGACGGCGTCCTCACCGCCCGCGTGTCCTCGCTCGACACCACCGGCGCCAAGGCCGGCGTCATGATGCGCAACGGCACCGGCGCCACCGCCGCGAATGCCTTCGTCCACTACACGCCCTCGAAAGCGACCTTCCAGCAGCGCACCGGCACCAACGTCAGCAGCACGAACGTCACCGCTACCACCAAGGCCAACATGATTCGACTGCGCCTCATGCGTCGCGGCAACGTCTTCACCGGCTACGCCTCGCCCGACCTCGACGGCCTTGACTGGCAGCCGTTCACCGACGCGTCCGGCAATCCCGTGAGCACCACGATCACGATGAATTCCACCATCCAGGTCGGACTCGCGCTCACCGCCCGCGATACCGGCAGTCTCGGCTTCAGCGCCCGCGCCGCCTTTGACGAAATCGAGCTGGTCACGCCGACCGCGGCGCCGACCGGTCTCACCGCCACCGTGCTCGCCGACACCCATATCCGCCTCGTCTGGAACGACGTCGCCAGCAATGAAAACCACTACACGATCAATCGTTCGCCCGCCGGTGCCGGCACATGGACCTTGGTTACCACGCTCCCCGCCGGCAGCGGCACTTACACCGACACCTCGCTCGCGCCTTCGACGAATTACGATTTCCGCGTCACCGCCGCCAACGAGTTTTTCACCGCCTCGACCACGGTGACTCGCGCCACGCCCGCCGCGATCGGCGACGGCATCTCCGGCGCGTGGCGTTACCAATATTTCGGAAACGGCACCGCAGTGATCTCCGGAGTCAGCGGCTCCGCCGACAACCCCGACGGCGACGAGTTGACCAACCTTCAGGAATACCTCGCCGGCACCGACCCCACGTCTTCGGCCAGCACGCTCAAGTCGACCCTCGGCATCGCCGGCACCGATTTCCAAATCAGTTTCCCCACTGTCCTCGGCAAGTTTTACCTCGTCGAACGCACCACCGACCTCTCGGCCAGCCCGTGGCCGACCATCGTCCTTGATAACATCGCCGGCACCGGCGGCACCCTCACGGTCACCGACACCAACGTGGCTCTCCCGTCACGCATCTTCTACCGCGTCCGCCTCAAACCCTGAGGTCTTGAGACCGTTAGGATCGCTCGATCACTCCGTTCGTTTTTCACGCGCGGCTTTCAGCAACCGCCTGCTGATTACGCGCCAGTCCGTCGTCAGCCTCAAGTTCAAGGTCCTGCTCTTCCCTCACCAATCCAGCGAGACCCTGCCTCTCACTTCCTGGAACACCGACGAAACCGTCGCCAGCATCGACCTGCGCAACGGCTACACCGACCAGATCACGTTCGACGGCACCCGTGCAGACGGCGATCTCGGCACCGCCGGCAAGACCACGATCACCGGCAACTACGTCCTTGGGGCCTCCGGCACGCTCGCCGTGGACATCGGCGGCACGACCGTGGACACCGCGTATCAGAATAACACCTACGACACGGTTTTCGTCTCCGGAACCACCACGTTTGCAGGCGCGCTCGCCATCCGCCTGATCAACGGATTCACGCCGCTCAATACTCCCAGTTTCACGGTGTTAAGCTCCACCGGCACGCTCTCCGGCACGTTCGGACAACGCGTGACAACCCCGGGAGGCGAGGGGACTTTCCTCGTCACGCAGACGGGCAACACCGTTGTCCTGTCCCAATACCTCAACGCCCTCGCGTCCTGCGCCTCGCGAACTTCGGCGCGTCGGCCAACACCGGCACCACCGCCGACATCGCCGACACCGCAGACTTCGACGGCGACGGAGCCTCCAACCTACTCGAATACGCCCTCGGCACCACGCCGACCAGCGCCGCCTCCGTCTCCGTTCCAACCCCTCAGCTTTCAGGTCTCAGGCTTCAGGTCTCCTTCCTCCGCGCCCGCTCCAACCTGACCTACATCGTCGAAGCCTCACCCACTCTCGCGTCCAATTCGTGGACCGTCCTCGCCACCAACCCCGGCACCGTCGGCCAGCTGGTCACCGTCATTGACTCGGTAGATTTACCGACCTCCAATCCGACTCACCGCTTCCTCCGCCTCCGTATAAGTGCTCCATAATGAATTTCACTATTATTGAACGATTTAGCGCCGCTCGTGCTCTCTGTTCCCTGTTCGTCCTTTCGTGGGTGTTGGGCTGGGGCGGGGGCGCTCCGGCCTTCGGGCAACCTGCACCCGCGGCCCGTGCAAAAATCACCGCCGGTGGGCAGAACCCCGCGACCGCCCCCCACCAGCCGATCCTGGCGCTTCCCGCCAGCGGCCCGGTCTCGGCCATACTCACCGCGCAGTCTTTCAACTTCACGCCCACCTCGTTCGCTTGGTCGCAGGTCGCGCCGGCCAGCGTCCTCGCCCAGCACATCCACGCCGCCCAGTCCTTGGTCACGTTTTCTGCGACGAGCGGCACGCAGGTCACCGCCACGTTTCCGGCGCGCGGCATCTACCAGCTTCAGCTCACCGCCTCCGACGGCACCACCACGGTCACCGGCCCAGTGTGGGTTCAAGTCTGGGACCGGCTCTCCGGTTTCAACCCGCTCCAACGCATCGGCCGCAACCCCGGCCTGACCCCGCCCAGCTCCATGCGGCAGCTTACACCGGACCCCGGCCCTTTCCGGCACCCGCGGCTCCTGTTCACCGACGCGGAATGGAGCGAGCTTAACGCCAAGACCACGAGCTCCACCGAGGTGGCGGCCGCGATCACGACGTTGCGGTCCGCCCTCAATTCCAACTTCGACAAAACCTCCGCTCCCGTCGGCGTCCTCCGCACCTACGCCAACGCCCTCGTGGCGTGGGCCGACGGCGGGTTCACCGATGCCGCCTTCACCGCCAGCGTCCAGCCCGTCCGCCAGTTCGATGAACGGTTCCGTTTTGGCAATGAACCCAGCAGCCAGTTCCCCGACGCCTTGCTCGTCTCCGCCTACCTTCAATGGGTAAAGGTCAACCCGGCCCTCGCCCAAACCTCGGTATCCACAACCGACCAAAACCGCTTCCGCTACCTCGCCAAGGTCTCCGCCGCCGCCGCTCGTGCCGAACTCGTCCGGGTCCGGCTCGGTGCCACCGCGTCGCCCCCGCTCACGCTCCCGTTCTCCCATGACCTGGCCGTGGTCTACGATCTCCTCTACAATTGGATGACCGATGCCCAGCGCACCGACCTCCGCGATTACCTGTTCACCATCGGCTACGGCTATTACAACACCGGTAACGGCGGCCTGCAGCGCAGCCCCGCGATGACGGTCGCAGCCTACCGGGCCAACGGCGATTTTCCCAACCAGATGGACCCCGCCTTGCTCTCCTCCTTGGTCATCGAGGGCGAGGAGTCCGCCGTCACGCCGTCGGTCGTCGCCGCCAACGTCCCCGTCGAGCCCGCCGTCACCGGCCCCGCCGCCTGGCCCAACGCCTCGCCCGCCGCCGTCTGGAACACCTACCGCATGGCCCGCTGGTATTCGGAGCGTTTGATCACGCCGTGGGGCTCGCCGCTCAACCACCATGCCTACCTCGATTTCAGCACGGGCTTTTCCGGACCCGCCATGCTCGCGCTCGCGCGCCGCGGCCAAAACATTTTCGTCACCTCGAACCTATACCAGTCTTCGCTCCACGCGTTCAACAACCTCAACCCGCGCCCCTCCGACGGAGCGATGGTGCTCTGGGACCACCACGACTCGCTTGGCTTCGGCACCGGCCCCAATGTTTACGCGGGCCGTTACCTCGCTCGCTACCTATGGCCCGACGATCCCCTGATCGACACCGTTTACCGGTCCTTCCGCACCGAGGTCAGCAGTCCCCTGCTCACCGCGATGTTCCACATCGACCGCGCCCCCTCCACGCTGGCCCAAACCGCCCAGAGCAAGGGGTTGTCCCTCACGCGCTTCGACCCCTACCGCGGCTACGGTGTGACCCGCAACACCTGGAGCGACAACGACCTCTCGCTCTACTTTGAATCCCGTCCCGACGTGCAAGGCCACATGCACGCCGAGGCCAATAACTTCTCGCTCTACGCCCTCGGTCGGGCCTGGGCCAGCCCTCCCGGATACCACATCACCGTCAACGAAAGCGCTTCGACCGTTCTCATCCAAGACCCGGCGCTCGCCGCCACCGACACGGTCACGGGGGGCTTCGTTGGCCAGAGCCCCAGCTCGGCGACCACGACGCAGACGCGCGACCAGTTCCCCACGCCTCCGGGTAAATTCCTGGAGGCCACCGAGGATCCCGCGGGCAAGTGGACGCTCTTCGCCGGCGATGCCACCGCCGCCTACCAATACGCCTTCGAACGCGACCAGCCCGTGTTGGACACCGGGCGCCGGATCGCCGATTTTTTCTACGGCGAAGCGCTTTCAGTGATGTTTGCCGGCTACGATCCGGCGGCCGATACCACCACGCTCAAAGTCCCTAACCTCGCGTATAACCCCGTTCAATTCGCCCTCCGCTCGGTCTTCTCCGTGCGCGGCTCCAAGCCCTACGTCCTGGTGATCGACGACATCACGGCCGACGGCGTCACCCCGCGCAACTACCGCTGGAACATGTCCGCCGCCGTGAGCTTCGGCAACGCCGGCGGCCGCTTCGTGGACGCCAACAACAACGACATTTTCTCTTCCTTGCGCCTCCAATCCGGCGCCACGTCCAGCGACGCCGTGCTCTTCCACCTGCGCGACTCCGCCTCGGGACCTCGCTTGCTCGTCCGCGACCTGTCGCCGAAGGCCGCCGGCCAGCCCGCCATCTTCATCGACACCCGCCCGAGCACCGACCCCCGCGGCGCGCTTACCTACGGCTACGACAACAACACCAACCAGTTCTCCCTGATCTCCACCAACCGGCTTCTCATCCCGCGTAACAATGTAGTGAGCCCGGACTACAAGGTGCTCCTCTTCCCGCATCAATCCGGAAGCAGCCTGCCGCTAACTTCGTGGAACACCGACCAGACCGTCGCCACGATCGATTTGCGCGATGGTTTCACCGACCGGCTGACTTTCGACGGCACCCATCCCGACCGGCGCACTCGCGTCGCTGTCTTCACCCGCACGTCGTCCGGCCGCTCCGCCCCTACGCTCACCGTGCCGGCCAACATCACCGTGCAGGCTGCTCCCGCCACCTTGGCGTTCACGGGTCAGCCCGGGGCCGCCGTGGCCTTCACCGTCACCGCGACCAGCGACACCGGAGCTGCGCTCACGCCTGCCTTGAGCTCGCCCTCGGGCACGGTCTTTCCCGTCGGTGCCAACACCGTTTACGCCACGGCGACCGACGCGTTCGGCCAGATCACGTCGCGCAGATTCACCATCAACGTCGTGCCCGCCGCCCCTGCCGTCACCGTTGTCTCCGCCACCAATCTCGCCGCGCAACCCGTCGGCCTCGGTCTCCGTTGGCCGCCGGTCACCCGCGCCACCGCCTATTCGGTGAAACGCACCACCAGCCCGGGCGGCCCCTACACCGTCGTCTCCGACCGCCAGCCCGCGTCCACGCTCACTTTTTCGGAAGCGGGCCTGGCATCGGGAGCCTATTTCTACGTCGTCACATCATGGTTCGACACGTTTGAGGGCGCACCCTGCCCGGAGATTCCCATCACGGTCTCCACCGGACCGTTTGGCGCATCCATCGTCGGTTCTCAAAACGCCGGCTTTGGCGCTTACCGGCAGGGCGACACCTACCTGCTCACGTGCACCGGCGGTCAAATCGGCGGCTCCTCGGATCAGACCAGCTTCCTCTCCTTACCCTGGAGCGGCGACGGCGTGTTCACGGTCCGGCTCGCCTCCGTCTCCGGCTCGGGCGGCAGTGTGAGCGGCTCGGGCACTTATGGCATTGTGATGCGGCAGAATAGCACCGCGAACGGACTCATGGCCGCCTCGGCCTTCAACACCTTCTCCCGACCGGTTCAGCTCCTCACGCGCGCGACCGCGGGCGCCAACGCCGTCGGCGTCGGCCCCGCCACCAACAGTTCCGCTTACCCTTCGCCTCGCTGGCTGCGCCTCGCGCGTGCGGGCAACACGTTCACCGCGTTCCACTCCGTCGATGGCATCACCTGGGAGCAGACGGCTGCGTCCGCAACCGTTCCTTTCTCCGGCTCCACCTTGGTCGGCCTCGCTGGCGGAGGGCAAAACTCCACGCTTACGTCGATCGCGTTCGACAACGTCGCGTTCGTCAAAACCCCCGCGTTGTCCGCCACTCTGTCCGCCGTGACGTTGGACTGGACCGGCTCGGTGGCCGCCGGATACACCGTATCCCGCGGCACCTCGGCCGCGGGGCCTTTCACTCCGCTCGCGTCCAATCTCACCGGGACGACCTACACCGACAACACCGTCGTGATGGGGCAGACCTACCACTACGTCGTGAGCGCCCTCGGTGAGACGGGGCTGACCACCGATTCAGCGCCCGTTCAAGTCGCGATCCTGGTGCCCGGTTCGCCCGCCAATCTGGTCGTCACTCCCGGTTTCACCACCAATACGCTCTCGTGGTCCGCCGGCGCCAACGCCGTTTATTATTTTATCAAACGCGCCACGTCGCCTGAAGGCCCGTTCACCCTCCTGGCCACCGTCAACTCCGACCAAACCGACTACACCGACACGAGCCTCGGTTCGGGCGTGAGTTATTATTACATCATCACCGCCAGCAGCGGGTCCGCCGAGTCTGACGCCACCCCGATCGGTTCTGGCGTCCCCGTGGCGGGCACCCTTGTAAAGACGAACAACGTCACGCCTCTCGGCGAGGCGGCCAGCTGGACCCCGGCCGCCGTGCCCAACCTGCTCGATGTCGTCCATTGGAACGGCACCTATTCGAACGGCTCCGTTTCCATCGGCTCCGGCCTTTCGGCCAACCGGCTCCTGCTCGGTTCACTGTCGACCGCGATCACGGTCAACGCCGGCACCGGACCGCTCACTCTGGGCTCGGGTGGCATCGACCTCTCCGCGTCCACGCAGAACCTGACCCTCAACGCGCCGGTCACGCTCGCCGCGTCGCAAACCTGGACCATTGCGTCCGGTCGCACCCTCACGTTGGCGTCGCCTATATCCGCCGGCGGATCAAGCCGCGCCATCACCTTCGCGGGAAGCGGCACGCTCACCTACAACGGCACGGGGGAGGCTGTGCCGTTCCCCGGTCCGTTCAGCGCGAGTGGCGGCACCTTGCGGGCAAATCAGGCCTCGGCCGTCCTCACGATCAATGCCGCCAACCTGCCGGCCGGCAGCAGCAACACCCTTACCTCGCTGACCGGAGCGAGTGGCGCCACCTGGGTGATCGACGCCGCCCCCTCCGCCAGCCTGACCTTCGCGAGCAATGTTGCCGGCCTCAACCTCGTGATCAAGAACGGCGCGGTCACCTACAATGCAAACGGCGGCGCCACCGATGCGACCAATGTTCGCGTTGAGGGAGGCACCTTCACCGCCAACGGGGCCCGTTACCAACTCGCCGCCACCAACCAGACCTTGCAGGTCACCGGCGGCACCGTTGACCTGCGCGCGGCCACGGGCTTCGGCTTCCGCCTCGGCGGCAGCGGCAGCGCGACTCAAAACGGCGCGCAGATGGTCACCGGCACCCAAACCGGAGGCTCCCTCCTGGCCACCACCTTCAGCCTTGGCGGCACCGACACCACGGTGGCCAAGAGCCCGTCCTACTCACTCACGGGAGGCGTCTTCGCGGTCGCTTCAGGCGTCCAGATCGGAGCCGACACCGCCGGCGTGGGTAGCTCCACGTTCAGCCTCGGCGGAACCGGCAAACTCATCGTGCCCGGCAACCTCTCCGGTGCCGCAAGCAACGCCACCCAGGTCTTCGCCTTCTCCGGCGGCACGCTTGTGGCCGGCACGATCATCGCAACCAACCTCCGCTCCTCCGCCGGTGCCTCCAATGGCACGTTTGTCCAATCCGGCGGCACCCTCGCCCCCGGCGATCTCGGCACCGCCGGCAGGACCGCGATCACCGGAAACTACACGCTGGGCGCAGGCGGGACGCTGGCCGTCGACATCGGCGGCGCAACCCAAGCGAGTGCCTACCAAAACGGCCAATACGACACAGTGGCGGTTGATCAGGGAACCACCACCTTTTCGGGATCGCTCGCGATCCGCCTGATAAACGGCTACGTGCCGCCCAACGCCACTTCGTTCACCGTGCTCACGTCCGCCGGCACGCTCACTGGCACGTTCGGCCAACGCCTCGCGACTACGGGAGGCGAGGGGAGCTTCCTCGTCAACAAGGTCGGCAATAACGTAACGCTCTCCGGGTATCTGAACGCCCTGCAAACCTGGCGGCTGACCCACTTCGCCACCTCCGCCAACACCGGCACCTCCGCCGACTCGGCGGACTTCGACGGCGACGGGGCCTCCAACCTCCTCGAATACGCCCTCGGCACGAACGCCGCCTCCGCCGCCTCCGTCTCCGTTCCGACCCCTCAGGTTTCAGGTCTCAGGCTTCAGCTTTCCTTCCTCCGCGCGCGCAGCGACGTGACCTACCTCATCGAGGCCTCGTCCGATCTCACGCCCGGCTCCTGGTCCGTCATCGCCACCAACCCCGGCACGGTCGGCCAGTCCGTAACCGTCATCGACACGGTCAATCTCCCCACTGCCAACCCGCCCCGCCGCTTCCTCCGACTCCGCGTCACGAGCCCGTGAATACTCCCTCACACTGAACACGGGTGATCGATCACCAGCGATTCCTACTTGGGCGGGGGCGGCACGCACTTGTAAATTTTATTAAAAAATCCCTGCAAAAAACTAAGTTCTTGCAGGAAAATAATGCTATTTATGTAGACGAGGCTAGTTTTTGAGCGATCCGTCGCCACATTTGACCTCATCCCTCATGCAGCCCCTTAGAATCCCCCGGCTTATTAGTTTGGCAGTGTTTATTGTGATTTGGGTAATCCTCCCCTCGTTCGTAGAGGCGTCTATCCCGCAGTTCCCTGTTCCGGTTACGATCAATCCAGACCAATCCATCACCTACAACCCGACGCCCAAGGGCGACCGCATCCCCGACTTTTCAACCGTCGGCTACAACTACGGCAACTCGCCGTTGCCCGACGAACCCGGCGGCTACCAAGTCCCCGTCCTCGTTACCCTCTCGCCCGGCACCGGCGACCAGACCGACCGCATCCAGGCCGCCATCGATTTCATCTCGACCCGCCCGCTCGTGAACGGCTTTCGCGGCGCGCTTCTGCTCAAAGCAGGCCGTTGGGATATCCACTCCGTTAACAAAATCTTCGTCCGCGCCTCGGGAGTGGTCATCCGAGGGGAGGGGGACCACCCGCTCACCGGCACCCGCCTCTACGCCGTCGGCACCACCAACGAAAACACCTCCGGCAACACCCTTAACTCCCGCCTCATCACGTTTCAGGGGAGCGGCAATAGCGTGAACACCACGGCCCGCACGTTGGTGGACGCCGTCTATGTGCCCGCCGGCACCCGTGTCATCCCGATCACCGGCCACGCCTTCACCGTCGGTCAGCGTATTCAGGTCCGGTTGCCTGGAAGCGTCCTCTGGCAGAGGACCAGTCTCTTCGACCCGGCGGCCACCGTGGCGAGGGACCCCGCCGTGACCATCAACCGCCAGATCACCGCGGTTACCGCCAATTCCATCACGCTCGATGCGCCGCTCACCACGCCGTTGGATCCGGACTACGATATCGGCTACGTCGTCCCCATCACCGCCTTCAATAACATTACCAACGTCGGTATCTCCAATATCTACTTTGAGAGCACCTACGTTACCAACTCCTCCGTCGCTGCCACGTCCGACACCGACGAAAACCATGCATGGAACGCCGTGCTTTACCGAGAGGTTGAAGACGGCTTCATGCACGGCTGCACCGCCCGCTACTTCGCCTACTCGATCGCCTACGTCCACACGTCCACCCGCAAGATCACCATCAACCGCTCCCAATGCCACGACAGTATCTCCCAACGGGCGGGCGGGCGACGCTACGCCTTCGTGCTCACGGGTGAGATGGCCTTGGTGTCCAACACGCTCGTCCGCTACAGTCGGCATTCCTACGTCATCAACTGGCCCGGAGCGCCCGGTCCCAACGTGTTCGTCGATGGCGTCGCCACCGGTGCCTACAACGAATCCGGCTCCCATGCCGACTGGAATAACGGCGGCTTGTGGGACAATATCACCGACAACCGGCTTCAGGTGAAACTGGAGCGTCAGTCCGCCAACTGCGTCGCGTGGAACTGCGTGCTCAATTTTATCACGTTTGAAAACATGGGACTCTCGCCGAATTGGTCGCTCGGCTCCGAAAAACCCAACGGCGACCCCGTTGCTTGGACCAACTCAAGTTTCGTCGGATCCAATGGCAACGAAGCGCCCTACATCAATAAAGGTGAGCAATGGTCCAACGGCACGAAAATGCCCGTCCGGTCTCTCTACGAAAAGCAGGTCGAGACCCGCCTCGCCGCCGCCGGCAACGCCTACCGCTACCAGGCCAACCTGCCCACGCGCATCGCCTACCCGCCCATTATTCGCACCCCCGCCCAGCTCGTCGCTCTCTCCGGCTCCGTGTTTTCTTATCAATTACCCGTCTCTGGCATCGTCGCCTATACCCGCACGCCGAGCTTTACTGCCACCGGGCTCCCCTCAGGCGTGACCATCAATGCGACCAACGGCCTTGTCTCCGGCACCCTCCCGACCGTCGCCACCGCCACCAACTTCACGGTTAACTTATCGGCTCGGAACATCGACGGCACCACCACGAAGTCCATGACCCTCACGGTTCGCCCCGCTGGCTCGCCGAAGATTCCTCTCACCATGGCGGTCGAGGTGGATATGGATCTCACGACTCCGCTCCTCATCGGTGGCACGACCAGCGCGACCGCGATCCCCGTGCCCATGGTCCCCGCTTCCCGCCTCCTCGCCCCCATGATCGTGCGGAAATCCTACCTCTCCGACATGAACGGCACCGCTTACACCACCGCCGACGTTCCCGTCCCGGTCCACGCCGTGCTCTCTCTCGAAGGCCTCACTTCGCCGGTCACCATCACCTACAACGGCTCCACCACGCTGCCCACGCTGCCCGGCTACTACGACATTGTCGCCACCCTCAACGACCCGATCTACGAGGCCTCCACCACCGGCCGCCTCCTCATCACCAACGCCGGCGCCGTCACGGTCACCCTCGCCAACACCACCGCCCCCACCGCAGTCTCTCCCGTCACCGCCACCTCCAGCCAACCTTCGATTACGCCCGTCATCACCTACGACGGCGCGGCGACCTTCCCGACCGACACCGGGCACTACGTAGCTGAGGCCACCGTCGCCGACCCGGACTTTTTCGGCTCGCGCTTTCTCTTGATCGGCGTGCCTCCCCAGCTCACCCAGCAACCGATTTCGCAGACGATCAACCAAGGCGCGTCGGCGACCTTTTCAGTCATCGCCACCGGAACCCCCAATACCTACCAGTGGCGCAAGGCAGGCGTGGCGATTTCCGGTGCCACTGGCACCAGTTACACGATTACCAACGCCCAAGCCGCCGACACGGCTTCGTATGACGTCGTGGTAACGCACCCCGCCGGCTCCAGCACCTCGAACGCCGCAACGTTGACCGTCATCGTCCCGCCGCAGATCACCGTCCAGCCGTCATCCCAGACTTTCGGCCAAGGCACCTCGGCGACCTTAACCGTCGGGGCCACCGGCGGCTCGCTCACCTATCAATGGCGCAAGGCAGGCGTGGCGATCACCGATGCCACCGCTTCCAGCCACACACTCCCGACGATCCAGCCAGCCGACGCCGGATCCTACGACGTGGTGGTCACGAACCCTGTGGGCAACGTGACCTCCTCTTCGGCGACTTTGACGGTTATCCCACCGCCTCAAATCACCCAAGCCCCGGAGTCCCTTACGATCAACCAAAGCGCCTCCGCGACCTTCACCGTCACGGCCTCGGGGATCGGGAACACCTATCAATGGCGCAAGGGGGGAGTCGCCATCTCCGGTGCCACCGACACCCGTTACACGGTTTTCCCCGCACAGTCCGCGGACTCCGGTTCCTACGACGTGGTCGTGACCAACCTCGCGGGCAGTATCACGTCCGCTTCGGCCACGCTCACCGTCATTGTCGCTCCGCAGATCACCCAGCAACCCACCGCCCCGACCGTCAACCAAGGCGCTTCCGCGACCTTAAACGTCGTCGCCACCGGCCTCGCGAACACCTACCAATGGCGCAAGGGTGGGGTGGCGATCTCGGGAGCCACCGCCGCCAGCTACACGATCTCCACGGCCCAGGCGGCAGACGCGGGTTCCTATGACGTCGTCGTCACAAATCCCGCCGGAAGCTCGGTATCGGCTTTGGCACTACTCACGGTCATCACACCTCCGCAGATAACCCAGCAGCCGGCGTCCCGGACGGTCGGCCAGGGTTTGCCGGTCACGTTCTCCGTGGTGGCGAGCGGTATTGCCAACACCTACCAGTGGCGGCGCGCGTCCGCGCCGATTTCCGGAGCCACCGGACCCAGTTATACGATCGCCTCCGTCCAGGCCGGGGACGCCAACACCTACGACGTCGTCGTCACCAATCCCGCCGGGAGCGCGACCTCGACTTCAGCCACCCTCGCACTCGCCAGCTCGGGCATTCTTCAAAAGGCCAACAACACGACCGCGCTGGACTTGATCGGCAGCTGGACCGGCGGTGTTGTGCCCGGTTCGTTCGACACGGCGTTGTGGAACGGCACCTACAACAGTGGCGCGGTCGCAATTGGCGCAGGTCTCTCGGTCAGCCGTGTCCAGCTCACCTCGCCCTCGGTCGCGATTACGCTCAACACCGGCACCGGCCCGCTCACCTTGTGGGACGGCGGCCTCGACCTCTCTACCGCGACTCAGAACCTCACCGTCAACGCCCCGGTTGTGCTCGCCGCCGATCAGAGCTGGACCGTCGCGTCCGGCCGCACGTTGACCATCGCGGGTGCCCTCGGCCAGGCCAACGGCACGCGCGTCCTCACACTGGCGGGTTTTGGCACCACCACGCTGTCCGGCACCACTACGCTGGCGGGCGGCCTCATCGTTTCTCCGCCCGCCGGCGGCCTGCCGACCTACAAGTTTGGCGGCAATAATCCGTCCTCGGTCGCCCGCCTCACCGGGGGTGCTTTCCCCGCGCCCATCACCGCCAACGGTCGCCTCGACATCACCGCCCCGATTTCATCGCTCGGCCCGATTTCAGGGAGCGGCTCCGCCGGCTTGATCTGGAACAGTTCCGCCACCTCGCAAAACCTCACCTTCACCGGCGGCAGCAGCTTCTCGATGTTCCAGGTCGGGGCCGACAACGCCAGAGCCACTCTTTTCCAAACTGGGGCGGGCGGCGTTACGTTCTCCTTCTTCGGTTACAATACGTCCTCGCCGAACTCCCAACACACCTTTGACGGCGGCACCTGGAACCTCGGTCAGATCGGACAGAACAACTCCGGGGCCCAAGCCAGCGGCACCTACATCCTCGCCGGCGGCGCAACGGTGAACATCGCGCAGGGCGGTTGGTCGCACGGCACCTGGACGGTGAACAACGGCGCGCTCCTCTTCGCGAGCAGCGTGAATGCGGCGCACGGCAACGCTTCCCCGGGCGTCACCTCGTTGTTGTTCAACGTAAATGGAGCCAACAGTTTGCTAGCCATCACTGGCGGGCTGACCCTCGCGGACGGAGGTTCCCACACCAACACCAACGCGGTCAGCGTTGCGGGCGGAGAAGCCACTCTGACCGGCGCGCTCGTGCTGGGCAGCGCCACCGGAGGCCGCAACGACAGCAATACCGTGACCTTGAGCAACGGGTTTTTAATCGTAGGCGGCTCGATTTCCGCAACCACGGCGGGCACCACGCGCACGTTTACCCTTACGACTACCGCCGCGTCCACCAGCGCCACCGCTTCGGTCGGCGACTTGGCTACGGGGCTGGTGCTTTCCGGCAACGCTAATCTGCCTGCCAACGTCACCATCCAATCAATCAGCGGCACCACCATCACCCTGTCCGCGCCCGCCACGGCGACCGCGGCAACCGTGTCCACCACCGCCACCGGCGGAACCCAGCTAAACAGGTTCAACTGGACCGGCGGTCAGCTCACCGCCGCCACCATCACCCCGGGCGCAGGCTTCGCCACACCCGCCGCAGGAGGCATCACCTCCACCTCCCTCCTCCAAACCGCCGGCACCTTTGCGCCGGGCGATAGCGGCATCGCGGGCAGGACCACCCTCTCCGGCAACTATCAGCTCAGCGCACCGGGGGCCCTGGCCATCGACATCGGCGGCACCACCCAGGCCACTGCCTTTCAAACCGGCCAATACGATTACCTCACCGTCTCGGGCACCACCACCTTGGCGGGCAACCTCGCGGTCAGCCTCGTTAACGGCTTCGCTCCGGCCAACGCCACTGTCTTCACCGTGCTCAACTCCACCGGCACCCTCATCGGCGCGTTCGCCAACGTTCCGTTCGGCTCACGCGTGGTCACCACGGGAGGGG
>JANODO010000089.1:0-36192 GCA_031412735.1 Rariglobus sp.
AGGGAACGACAATCTCACGTTCGCCTTCCGGGCTTGGACCGGAGACGTGATTCTCACCAGCCGCATTGTGTCGTTCGCCAACTCCGACGGGAATGGTCGCGTAGGCATCGTCATCCGCGAGACTGACACGGCCGGCTCCCGTTACGCCGCGACCACGATTAAGCAGGGGCCCCAAGCCCGGTCCTTGTTCCGCGTGGTGACGAACGGCAATACCCTGGATTCCACGTATTTTGCCACGGCCGAGGTCGCCCGCACCTTCCCCCAGTGGGTGCGCCTGATTCGTCAGGGTGACACCGTCCGCAGCTACTTCTCGGCCGACGGCGTGACTTGGACCCAAGACGGCCCGTCGCGCACCTTCACCACGCTCCCTGCCACGCTCTACGCCGGCCTCTTCTCATCGCCGGGCCGAGGCGGCAACACCTCCACCGCCGTCTTCGAAAACACCACTCTGCACGGCCTGCCGGCGGCCCCGGCTTCGCCCGCCGCCACGCCCAATCCAGCCACCGGTGCCATCCAGCTCGCCTGGAGCGCGCTCCAGGGCAGCGATACCTACACGGTGCGCCGCGCCCTCGCCGCCGACGGACCTTGGACTGTCGTTACCACCACCACCGCGACCGCCTTCACCGATGTCTCGCCCCCCGTCGGCCAGCCCGTCTTCTACACCCTGAGTGCCACGAACCTCCTCGGCGAAGGTCCGCCGTCCGCTCCAATCTCCGCCCAGCTGCTCAGCGCACTGCAGTCCTGGCGGCAAACCCACTTCGGCACCTCGGCCAACGCCGGCTCCGCCGCCAACGCCACCGACTTCGACGGCGACGGCGTGTCCAATCTTCTTGAATACGCCCTCGGCACGCTGCCGGCCAGCGCCGCGTCCGTATCCGTTCCGACCTCTCAGGTTTCAGGTCTCAGGCTTCAGCTCTCCTTCCTCCGCGCCCGCCCCGACGTGACCTACGTGGTCGAGGCATCCTCCGACCTTTCACCGGGCTCGTGGACTCCGCTCGCCACCGATCCCGGCACCGTCGGCCAATCGGTGACCGTCACTGATACCGTCGACCTCCCGACCGCCAACCCGCCCCGCCGCTTCTTGCGCCTGCGCGTGATCGCCCCATAAGGTATGTAGCCTATGTTTCGTCGCTTCGCTCTGTTTTGCATTGGATCTCTGCTCCTCGCGGCCACCGCCCGCGCCGACACCTTCGCGGACCGGAGCGACTTCGTCCTCGATGTGATCGCGGGCTCCACGCCCAACCTTACCCAGCTCGACGCCGGTCCGAACCGGATCGGTCGCAGCGGGTTTTGGTTTGGCCAGGGACGGCTCCTGCGCGGCGACACCACCAACGGTCTGCGGTTTATCGACGCCGCGCTCAACGACGTGTCCGGCGAATCCTCCAACGCCGGCTTTTCCCTCTGGCCCGGCATGGACGCCTATTACCGGTGGTCGGCCAGCGGGCTCTTTTCGCCGGCGATGCTCACCAAATACCGCACCGCCTATACCACGGTTCCCGACTACGACAACGCGGCGACGTTCAACCAGAAGTTCATGACGGCGACGGGTTGCTACCTCGCCACCGAGGTGTGGGGCGCAGCCGCCGTCACCGCCGTATCCAACGCATCCTACGGCACCGGCGATCCCACGGGAAAAGCCTACTTGTTGAAGGTCATCGACGACACGCCCGCCTACGGTTTCGAAGAGCATAACTCCAACCACTACTTCAGCTACACGCTCTCGCCCCTGCGCACGTTGGCCAACTTCGCCCCCGACCTCGCGCTGCGAAACAAGGCCGCGATGCTCTTCGACTTCGGCGTCATCGACGCCGCCGGCGTCTGGCTCAACGGCCACTCGTGCGCGTCGTCCGCGCGCGGCGGCCTGTCCCCGCAGCAGAACAACTACGAGATCACCGCCCAGTTCTGGTGGTTGTTCTTCGGCGGCCCGGCTCCCGCGGTCACCTCCCAGCTTTATCAAACCGCGCCACTCACGATGACGGACAACCCGCCGTTGTTGCCGGAGTTCCTCGCCGCCGCCACCGAGCGCTCCGGTTCCTACACCCAGCGTTCTTTGTCCACCGTGACCGCCGGTCCCCAAATCGCCCATTTCAAAACCACCTACATGACGCCCGGCTACGCGTTGTGGAGCGCCGTCGAGGGCGAGGCGGGTTTCTACCCCGACGGCAGTATCTACCTCACCACGCTCAACGCGCGCGCCTCCGGCATCGACTCCTATCAGGCGCAGCGCTGGGCCCTCGCCTGGGACAACCCGCCCTCCGGCGACTCGGTGCTCACGATCACCACACCCACGACCTACTCGGGCTCCACCGGCGGCATTTCCATCTACGAGGACACGTTGCAGAAAGACGACACGCTGCTCGTCGTTTACAACATCCCGGCTACCGGCGGCACCGGCGGCAACAACGGCGACTGGCCCAACCAATACGTCAAGGGCCGCATCCCCGCCGGCTTCCTCGCCTCGACCGACGAACTGGCGACCCATGGCCGGCTCTTACTCCACTACAACACCGTGCTCGTCGCGATTCACACGACCACGCCGTTCACGCTCGCGACGGATTTCATCCTTCCGTGCAGCAAGCTCGGCCTGGCCATCGAAACCGCCCGCGTCACCGACTTCCCGCAAGCCACCGCCGCCGAACGCCTCGCCGCCTTCCGCGCCGCCATCCTCGCGAACCCGGGTTATCTTGACGGCTCCAAAATCAACGACGCCACACCCGCGCTCACTTACACCAACCGCCACGGCACGGTCCTCTCGCTCACCTATGGCCAGGCCGGCGTGATCGACAACGACCCGGTTGACTACCTCCAGTGGCCGTCGCTCGAAAGCCCGTGGGCCTACAAAGCCCAGCTCGGCAACCTCTACATCGACGGCACCGATCGCACGCGGCTCTACGATTTCAACACCTGGGCCATCCTCACCAACAACCGCCCCGTCCTTGCCGTCACCACGCCCGTCGCGACCAATGGGACCAACGTCATCGACATCGATCTGGCCACGCGCGTGACCGACGCCGAGACGCCCGCCGCCAACCTGTTGTTTGCCGTGACCGGCGCCACCAACGGCTCGGTCGCGCTGCTCGGCGACGGACGCACCGCGCGGTTCACGCCCGCCGCCGCGTTTGCCGGTGCGTCGTCGTTCGGCTTCACCGCCACCGACGTCGGCGTGGATCGACGCCTCGTGCTCCACTACGATTTCGAAGCCGCCAACCCGGTTGCCGGCAATACCGTCGCCGACGCCTCGCTCAACGCGCGCCCCGCCGCCGTCGTCCTCGCCGGCCTTAACGCGCCCACGCCCGCCGCGTCTGTGCCCGTCGCGCTCACCGGTCGCAGCACCCAGTCGTTGCGCTTGCCGAGCACGCCTGCCGGTGGCGCCCGCCTCACCCGCGTGCTCACGCCGTCCAATCTTAACCTCAGCAACCAGAGCTGGACGTTCGCCACCTGGTTCCGGCGCGCCAACACCTCCACCGACGACACGCTTCTCTACATCGGCAGCGGCGATGGCGTCACCCCGAGCGGCGACGAACTCGAAGTGTTCGGCCTCGCCGGACAAAATACGCTCACCGTCCGCCACACCAGTGCCGCCAACCTTCGTGATGTTAACTTCACCACCGCCGACCTCGGCGCTCCCGGCGCATGGCGTCACCTCGCTCTCCGTTTTGAGCGCACGAGCTTCAACACCGGCAACCTCACGCTCTACGTGGACGGCGTGCTCGCGGGCTCCGCCACCAACATCACCTGGGCCCTCAAGCAAACCACACCGCTCGTCTTCGGCGGCGTCGCCACCGGCACCACCTACACGCGCCTCCTCGACGGGTGGCTCGACGACCTCGCGTTCTATCGCGGCGCGCTCGCCCCGGCCGACATCGCCCGCCTCGCGGCGGGGGCGAGCGCCGCCCAACTCGGCGGGCTCACCTTGAACGGCACGGTCACGTTGTCCGGCCCCGCCGCGCCCGCGCCCAACCCCGCGACGCCGCTCGCCGCCGCACCCGCCGGACTCGCCGTCAATCAGGTCGCCGGTTCCGTTCAACTCGCCTGGAACGCCTCGGCCAACGCCACCGGCTACACCGTCCGCCGCGCCGCCGCCAGCGGAGGTCCCTACACGGTCATCGCCACCGCCATCACCGGCCTCGCCTTCACCGACTTCACCGCTCCGCTCGGCGTCACGTCCTTTTATTCCGTCGCCGCGCTCACGGCGGGAGGCGAGGGGAGTGCGTCATCGCCCGTGTCTCGTCTGGCTCTCGCCGCGCCGGCGAATCTCACCGCCACCGCCGGGCTTTCCTCGGTCGCGCTGAGTTGGACCGCCTCGCCCGGCGCAGCGACCTACACCGTGCGTCGTGCGACCGCGAGCAACGGCCCCTTCACCACGCTCGCGAGCGGACTCGCCGCCACCAGCACCACCGACAGCACCGCCATCAACGGCACGACTTATTTCTACACCATCGCCGCCGTCGGGCCGTCCGCCGAAAGCGCGCCGTCCGCCGCACGTTCCGCAACGCCCGCCGCCGCGCCGGTTGCCGCGCCCGTGCTCTCCGCCAGCCCGCGCATCGCGAGCGTTTTCCTTTCGTGGACCGCCCCGGCCAACGCCGCCACCTACACGCTCAAACGCGCCACCGTCAGCGGCGGGCCTTACACCACGCTCGCCAGTGGGTTCAACGCCACGACCTACACCGACACCGCCGTCATCAACTCCACGACCTACCGCTACGTCGTCTCCGCCCAGAGCTCTGGCGGCACCAGCGCCGACTCCGCCGAGGCGTCCGCTACGCCATTGCCGCCCGCCACCACCTTCACCAACACCGCCGCCGGTGCCTGGAGCGCCGCCGCGTGGTCGCCCGCTCCGCCCGCCCAGCCGCTCTCCGACGCCACCACGATCCTGCGTTTCAACAACACCGTCGGCATTGCCAGCGCCCACGACCTCGGCAGCTTCGCCGTGAACCAGCTTCAGCTCGCCAACCAGTCCGTCGCGCTCACTGGCGATACGCTGGTTTTTACCGGCGTCGCGCCCGCGCTCACCACCAGTTTGAACGTCGCGCACACGATCGCCAATTCGCTGGTCTTCGACCAGACGACCACCGTCACGGTCGCGAGTAACTTCACCGCCCTCAACGGCGCGATCAGCGGCAACGGCGGCCTCATCAAGGCCGGTGGGGGCGGCCTTGTCCTCGGCGCGACCAACACGTTCCGCGCCGGCACGACGCTCGACGGCGGCAGCGTCACCTATACCGCTAACAACCCGTCCGTTAAAACCCTCGTCTTCGGCAACGCCGACGCCTCGGCCAACGTGACCGCGCTCACGCTCTCCGCCGCCAGCCTCACCGCCACCGGGCTCGATGTGCGGACCAACAGTGCCACGGCCAACACCGTCACCCTCGGGAGCGGGCGAAGTCTCACGATCAACGGCAACGTGGACATCGGTGCGAACAGCGGCGCAACCCGACTCACGCTCACCGGCGCGGGCGGGGTGTTCACCGTCACTAACCCCACCAACGGCCGGTTCCTCGTCGGCGGCTCCACCAACACAGCGACCCTCGACCTGAGCGGCCTCTCCACGTTTACCGCGCAGCTCGGCACCGCCGGCAGCGGCTTGTTTGAAGTCGGCGCGAACGGCGGCACCAGCACCACCTCCACGCCGTCCTCCGTGATCCTCGCGCCAACCAGCACGATCACCGCCCCGTCCATCAGTGTGGGCGCGGGGCTTTCCGCGGGCGGCAACGCCGGCACACAGTCCCTTCGCCTCGGCTCCGTCGCCACGACGCTGAATACCGCGAACCTCTACGTGGGCTCGACCGACAATAACGGACGCGGCAGCGGCTCGCTCGTGTTCAACACCACTTCCGGCACCTTGACCGTGCGCGGCGCGACCGGCGGCACGTCGCGGGCCAATCTCTATGTAGCCCATAATAACTACACCGGCAGCAGCGCCTCCACCGCCATCGCGGGCACCGTCAACCTGAGCGGGGCAGGGGAGAGTGACCTCCGCCTCGGCACGCTCACCATCGCCACGCCGAATGCGGGCGCCGTTTCAACGGGCATATTCACCTTCGCCAGCGGCACGCTCGATGTGAACA
Organism: Rariglobus sp.; assembly: GCA_031412735.1. Lineage (GTDB taxonomy): Bacteria > Verrucomicrobiota > Verrucomicrobiia > Opitutales > Opitutaceae > Rariglobus. The sequence goes on from JANODO010000089.1 coordinate 6,069, forward strand.
CGGTCAACCTTGCCGCGACGATCAACACCTCGCGGAACGCCACCGGCACCTTTAACCTCACCGGCGGCACCGCCGTTGTGAACACGGCCTTCAACCTTGGCCGCTCCGCCAGCACCGGCGTGCCCACCGCCTCGCTTAACCTCACCGGCGGCAGCCTCACGCTCGCGGGCCCGATTACCACGTCGGCGCTCGCCAACTCCACGCTTGTCTTAAACGGAGCGACCCTCGACCTCGCTGGCAACGCGCTCGGCGACGCCGTCAACCCCATCGACACCCTCACGATCCAAGCGGGCACGCTGCGAAACGTCGGCCTGGTCAACGGCACCGCCGGCCTCACGAAGACCACGTCCGGTGTGCTGGCCTTGGGCGGGCTCAACACCTTCACCGGCCCGCTGCACATCGATGCGGGTGTCCTTGCCCCCCAAGGCGACCCGAGTGTGGCCGGCGCGTTTACGCTCGGTGCCGGCGGCACGTTGCGCGTGCGTCTCAACGGTGCGAGCGTCGGCACCGGCTTCGATCAACTCACGGTCGGCGGGGCGATCACCTTGGCGGGCAATGTAGAAGTCGTGGCCGCGCCCGGCCTGGTCGCCGGCACGCGTTTCACGATCCTGCGCTCCGCCGCGCCGGTTGTCGGCACGTTCCTTGGCCGGCCCGGGCACACCGTGTTCACCGCCGGCGGATACTCGTGGTTTCTCACCTATGAGGGCGACGACGTGGTCCTGACCCTCGCCACCGCGTTGGACCTGTGGCGGCACACGCACTTGGGCACGACCGCCAACACCGGCACCGCCGCCGACACCGCCGACTTTGATCGCGACGGCGTGTCCAATCTTCTTGAATACGCCCTCGGCACCGTGCCGACCTCCGCCTCGTCGGTCTCCATTCCGACGGCTTCAACCTCTCAACTTAAACTTCAACTCACGTTTCTCCGCGCCCATAGCGACGTGACCTACCACATCGAAGCCTCCTCTGACCTCTCCGCCAGCTCGTGGACCGTCATCGCCACCAACCCCGGCACCGTCGGCCAATCGGTCACGGTCAGTGACACGGTCAACGTTTCCACCGCCAACCCGCCGCGCCGTTTCCTCCGCCTGCGCGTAACCGTGAATTATACCAACAGCCCGTGATAATCGGACTTTAGGAACCGGAGTTTTAACCACAAATTGCACAGATAAATACCGGATACCCCCCCTGCGCCTCGACTCTGCTGCCTTATATCCGGTTCGTATCTGTGTAATCTGTGGTTAGGGCGTGGTTCTGAAATACCTCAGGCCGTCGAACTCTGCGAGTGAGAGGAAAAGCAGGCTGGGCCGGCGTTGTCCTCGGCGGCACGACCCGCTGGGTCGCCTCCGCCTCGGCCGCCTTGGCCGAGCCCGCTTTCCCTCTCACGCCGACCTGATTTGTTTCAGAAACACGCCCTAAAGTCTGAACGTTTGGGGCTGTTGGTATTGGTTGGAGACTCGGCGATGGACTGGGGTGTAGCGAACACACCGTGGTTTCGTTCTAAAGATAGAACAATTCTCCGGGCGCAAGGCGGTGCTTAATGAGTCACCCGTCTTGTCAACCAACCCACACTGGAAGCCGATTCTGGAAAAACCATCGGCCTTAGACGTGTTCTTTCTCCATCCGTTTTTTCGAGTTGCCGCCGGGCAATCCCCTCCCAGCGCTGCGGATCCTACCCCATGCACCTCCTTCGGATCGCCCTCGTTTACCTCCTCCCGATCGTCGGTTACGCCGCCGATTACTACTTCGACGTCAACGGCACCACCCCTGGCTCCGGCCTCGACAGTGGCGCCGCCTATGATGCCCGCTTGGCCCATTGGACCCGGTCCAGTGTTGGCACCGGTGGCACCGTTGACCTCCCCGGTGGCCAAGCCGCCTTCTTTGCGGCGGGCACCGACGCCTTTGGCCTCACCTACACCGTCAGCGGCAGCCTGGGCCAGATCTCGCAGGGCCTCACCGTCGAGGAGGGCAACGTCACCCTCGCCGGCGGAGGCACTTTTTTCGCCAATCTCACCGTGCGCACTTTGCCCGGCACCCGTCTGGCGTTCACCAGCACCCAATGGGATTTCTACGGGCGCACGGTCACCTTCGAAACCGCAGCCGACGGAGCGATCACGCTCAATGCCATTTCCACCAACACCGGTCGGGGCGCCAACATCGTAAAAACCGGTCCCGGCCTGCTCACCCTGACCGGCAATGCCTCCGCTAATGGGTTTCCCACCACGGTCCGGGCTGGGGAACTTCGGCTCCAGACAGCCAACGCCCTGTTTAGCACGATCTATGCGACCAAAGCCTATCCCGTCACCGTGCAGGCTGGCGGCACACTCTCCCTCGCCGGCAACCTCACTGTGGCCAACAATCCCGCCAGCCTAGCCGGGCAGGGGGATCGCGGACGCGGGGCGTTGCTCGCTTTTTCCGGGGCCTCCACCTGGCAACAACCCCTCACGCTCACCGCCAATACTCGTCTTGCCGCCGAAGCAGGCGCATCCCTCGCCTTGAATCCCGCCAGCGGCGACGCCGTATCCGGCGCCTTCATCCTCACCCTCGGCGGCGCGGGCAACATCACCGTGGCCCGACCCCTTGCGGGCCTCACAGGCCTAGTGAAAACCGACTCCGGCACCGCCATCCTCGGCGCGATCCACGCCTTTCCTGGACCGACCACTGTCAGCGGCGGCACCCTCCGCTTTAGCGAGACCGCCGGCGTGCTGGCCGGCGTGGGGGGCCCCATTCAGATCGACGCTTCTGTGGAAGTGGTCAACGCCACCGCCCAATCGTGGTCCGCTCCACTCGCGGGCGGCCCCGGTGGTCGGTTCGTCAAGCAGGGCTCCGGTCGCCTCACCCTTGCCGGAAGCCACCCCTTCGGCGGCCTGCTCGCCGTCACCGGTGGCCAGCTCGCCCTTGGCGCCGGTGGCTCGTTCACCGGCCCGCTGCGTATCGAACTTTCGACTACTACCTCCTTCGACGTCTCCGCCTCGCCCGGCTTCACCCTCTCCAGCGGCCAGACCTTGGCCGGTCGCGGCACCGTCACGGGTCCCGTTTCCGTCTCCACCGGCGCCCGCCTGAGTCCCGGTCTCCCCGACAGTGCCGGCACGCTTGCGTTCACTTCCCCGATCTCACTGACCGGCGGCGCCAGCCTCGCCTTCGAGCTGGGTGCCTCGCCCGCCGCTTCGCTGGCTCTGGTCACCGCGCAGGGCGACATCACCGTCGCCGGCACCAACACCGTCCAGCTCACCTTGCCCGACGGGGGCGTCGCCAACGGCTCCTACCCGCTGCTGCGCACCACCGGTGGTAACATCAGCGGGAGCGTCGCCAGCTTGCAGCTCGCCGGTTTTGTCTCCCTCACCCAGGTCGCTTCCCTCCAGCTCAACGGCGCCGCCACGGAGCTTTCGCTCGTCGTATCCACCAACCCCTACACGCCGCGCACATTAACGTGGGTCGGCGACGGCGCCACCGACACGTGGGCCACCGGCGGCGCGGCGACGTTTACCACCGGGGGAGCTTCGGTGGCGTTCACCACCAGCGACACGGTGCAGTTTACCGACTCCGGTCTCGCCCGCCCGACCGTCACCCTTGTTGGTCCCCTCCAGTCCGCCGCGGTCCAGGTCAGTGCCTCGACCGGCACCTACACGTTTACCGGTAGCGGCACACTCCTTGGCGCGGCTGCCCTGCAAAAATCCGGAAGGGGCCGACTCGTGCTCACCGCCGCACACGGCTTTAGCGGTAACACCTCCATCACCGGCGGCACCATTGAGCTCCGCGCCAACGGCGCACTCGGCACCAGTCCGGTCAACAACGCCGCCGCGCTCGCACTCGCCCCCTCCAGCGGCATCAGTCTGAGCTTGGGCAACGTGATCACCGGCACGGGTAGTCTCACCGTCTCAGGCGGCACCACTGTGCTCACCGCGGCCAATACGTTTAGCGGTCCGGTCTCCGTCGCTTCCGGCACCCTCAAGGTCGGGCATGCCTCCGCCCTCGGCAGCACCGACGGCGGCACGTCGCTCGCCACTGGCGCGAGCCTCGATCTCGGCGGCTTCACCGTAGGCGCCGAGCCGCTTACCCTCAACGGGGGCACGTTGCGCAACACCGGGCCCGCCGCCGCCACGTTCGGGGGTCCTCTTAACCTCAGCGCCGCTTCGACGATCACCGCCGCCGCGCCGCTCTTCCTGTCCGGAGCCCTCACCGGAGCCGCGTCGCTCACCGTGACCGGCCCCGCCACGCTCACCCTCTCGGGCAACTCCAGCCGCTCGGGCACCCTCACCTTGTCCAGCGGCGGCCTCGTCGTCACCGGCGACTCCGGCCCCGGCGCCATCACCGTCGCCTCAGGTGCCACGCTGGGCGGCTCCGGCACGCTGGCCGGCCCCGTCACCGTCGCGGGCAACCTCGCCCCGTCGGCCTCGTTGTCCGCGCCCGCAACCCTCACGGTGAACGGCCCCCTTACCTTGACGTCCACCGCCACCACCACCCTGCGCCTCGACCGGACGTCCGGGGTGCTCACCTGCGATCGCCTGACGGTCGCCGGCACTTTCACCCAAGGCGGCACGTTGATCGTCAATCGCAGCGGCGCGCCCATCCAGCCCGGCGATACATTTACCTTGCTCGATGCTCCCAACCGCACGGGCCAGTTTGCCTCCATCCGCCTGCCGCTGCTCTCGGGCAACGTCGTCTGGGATCGCCCCCATTTCGCCGCCACCGGCATCCTCCGCGCCGTGGCTTTCACCGGTCTCGGCTCACGTGAGCAGCGCGGCGACTGGCTGCTCCAACAGATCAACGACTACCCCGACCGCATCGATGGTTTCACGGCCGCCGCCGTGCTGTGCCAGCTCGGCGACACCGCCCGCGCCCGCCCGTTCGCTCTCGCCGCCTCCCGCAGCCTGCTCGCCGACCACCGCGCCAATCAGGAGCAGACCCACCTTTTCGAAACCTGGCCCGGTCTCGATCTCGTCCTCCGTTACGGCGAATTTCTCGATCAGGAGACCAAGGACAACCTGCGCGAGGTCGTGCTCACCTTCCGCGAATACAAGGATACCACCACGTCCAATCTCAAGATGCTCGGCCATGTCGTGCGTTTCCTCGGCAGCGAGCTCTACGGCGAGGCCGCTTTCGACGCCGCCCGCGAAGCCGATGGCATCACCCCCGTCACCAACGACTGGCGCTCGACCGATCAAAACTCCCGCACCGCCTTCCTCGTTTACCTGGATACCATTGTCCGCAACGGCGTCGGCGAGGTCGCCTCCCGGCCTTACGCGTGGAAAAATATCCTCGCCTTGCTCAGCGTCGGCCAGCTCGCCCAGGACACCACCGTGCGCACCCGCGCCCGCCTCACCTACGAGGCCACCCTCGCGCAGCTCGTCCCGTTCTGGCTGCGCGGGCACCTCGCCATGCCCACGACCCGCAGTTATCCCGACGTGCTGAATCAGGATCCGCAAACCGGCGAATCCATGGGCCTGTTCTGGTATCACTTCGGCGGGGAGATTTTCCCCTTCAGTGATTCCGCCGCCCGCGTGGCCATGATGAATCCCGATGTCTCTCCGATCCTTGAGCAAGCCGCCTCCGACCGCGCCACCCCGCGCCTCGTCCGCGGCTCCAATAATGGCCTGCGCTACCAGACTTGGATGACCCCCGACTACGCCGTTTTTGGCGACGTCTGGCATGGGGTTAACAGCGGCCAGGTTTACCCCAATGGCATCGTCTGGACCGACACCTCCTCCAGTCGCTACCAACACCTCTGGGTCACCAACCCTATCCAGGACGATACCGATCTCTACGTCTCCGCCACCCATGGAAAACAGGGCCGCCAGTTCCGCGAATTCGTCAGCCCGGACGCCTTGTTCTACCTATTTGACCTCCTCCCGCCCGGCACCCAGCACACCCCCACGCCCTACGCGATGGGTTACGTGCCCGGCGGCTATCGGGCCATGGTCAACAATGCCGCCACCCTCGGCCACATTTTCCTCCACTACGGAACCGTGCTCATCGCCATCCGCTCGGAGATTCCCTTCGGCTGGGATCCCGCCGGCGGCATCGCCTTTCCCTCCGCCACGCCCAAGGCCGGCGACTCCGAGTTTATCATCGACGGCGACACCTCCACCGCCCGCCCGCCGCTCACCCTCAGCAGTCTGATGACGAGCAACTTCCGGCTCACCCTGGCCGTGGAAACCGCCTCGCCGTCCGAATTTCCCGGTGCCACCGCTGCCGACCAGCTCGCCGCTTTTCGCACGGCTATTCTCGCTCTACCCGGCCCGACCCGCACCGCCGACGCCCTGCCCACCGCCACCTATACCACCCGGCGCGGGGCTAAGCTGAAAATGAGCATGAGCAGCGACCCGCTTTATGGCAGTGACTACATCCGGCCCGAGCCGCTGATCGACGACGTCGCCCCCGATTTCGATCTCTGGCCGATGATCGAGAGTCCCTATGTCTACCAACCCCCGGGCAACGACGAGCGTCTCATCCTGCGCTCCCCGACCCGTCGCGAGGTGATCGATCTCACCGCGTGGACCCGCACCGTCACCACCGGCTCGATCGACGTCACGCCGCCCGTCTTTCACAACCTGCCGGGCAATCTCACTCTGCCCGCCGACCACCCGTTTCCCGTCCCCGAGCTCGCTCTCATCGCCATCGATGACCGCGACGGGCCCGTTGCCATCACCTACACCCCGCCCGCCGGCACCCCTTTCACCCCCGGCCAGATGACCCCCGTGTCGGCCGTCGCCCACGACGCCGCGCTCAACCGCAGCACGGTCACGTTTAACCTCACCTACACGCCCTTCGTCGCGCCCCCCGCCCCGGTCGCACCGTGGAGCGTGCGCAACATCGGAAACCTGCCCGCCACCCCCGGCACCGCCCAGCACAACCCCGCCACGGGTCTGCTCATCGTGACCGGCCGCGCGGGTCTCGCCGGCTCGGGCACCACCGGCGACCTCTGGACCGGCAACAACGATTCCAACACCTACGTCTCCCTCCCGTGGCAGGGCGACGGCGTCTTCACCGCGCGTCTGTTTTCGTTAACCTCCGACGACGCCTCCGCCAAAGCCGGCATCATCTTCCGAGAGACCACGTCCGCCGGCTCGCGCTACAGCACCGTTTACCTCGTCCGCAACAACGGAGGGGCCGTCGCCTTTCAACACAAGACCGCGACCAGCGGCTCGAGCACCAACGTTAATTTCTTCAGCGACGCCATCAACAACCGAGGCATCCCCAAGTGGATCCGACTCGTCCGCCAGGGCGACACGTTCTCCACCTTTTACTCCGAAAACGACAGCACGTGGACCGAGTTCGGAACCGCGCGCACCAACGTCATGTCGGGCGCATCGCTCAGCGTCGGCTTCGTCGTCGCCCCGCGCACCGGAGGCACCACCGCCACCGCTATCTTCGACAACATCCGCTTCCTCGCCCCGCGCGACAGTTGGAGCGTCACCCACTTCGGCACCGCCCTCGCCACCGGCAGCGCCGCCGACACCGCCGACCCTGACGCCGACGGCTTCAACAACCTGCTCGAATACGCCCTCGGCACCACGCCCACCTCGGCCGGCTCCCGCCCGCTCATCAACGTCGCGTCCGTCACCGCAAACGGCGAAACGGCTCCTCGCCTCACCCTGGTCTTCAACCGCGTCGCCGATCCCACCCTCACCTACCAGGTCGAGGCCAACTCCACCCTCGTCACCCATTCCTGGATACCGGTCTGGACCTCGACCGGCGCGGCCAACCTCGCGGGCGAGGTCGTCGTTGCCGACCCCGCCCAGCTCACCCCGGCCACCCCCCGCCGATTCCTCCGACTCCGAGTCACCGTCCCCTGATCGCCGCATCTTCCTACACTCATGAAACGCCTCGCCGCCCTCCTTTTCCTCGCCGTATCCACGGCCGTCATCTCGCCCGCTTCCGAGCGGCCGAATATCCTGTTCGTTTTGACCGACGATCACAGCTATCCCTACGTCGGCCGTTACGGTGCCAAGGACATCCAGACGCCGAATCTTGATCGAATCGCAGGGGAGGGTATGATGTTCAGGCGCATGTTCACCAGTGCGCCCCTCTGCGTGCCTTCCCGGGCGGCTCTTATGACCGGGCGTTCGCCGGTCGCGGCGCGGATGACGCGCTTCTCCTCACCACTGCCGCGCGATGAAATCACCTTCCCGGAGATTTTGAGACGGGAGGCCGGCTACTTTGTCGGCGTCTGCGGCCGGAGTTACCATCTCGACGGATCCGCCAACGCTCCAGCCGCCTCGGAGACCGTGTTCGAGGAAGCGCAGATGCGCACCTTCCGTGAGCGCTTTGATTTCGTGGACTCGAGCAACCAGGAGAGCGTGCCGCAGAAGATGGATGCGTTCTTCGACCAGCGTCCGAAGGAGAAACCGTTCTTTCTCTGGGTGAATTTCAACGATCCCCATCATCCGTGGACCACCGGCGAAAACCCGCCTGATCCCGCCAAGCTCAAGGTCCCCGGCTTTCTGCCCGACCTGCCCGGCATACGCGAGGACCTCTCCCGCCACTTGGGGGAAATCGAGCACGCAGACGGCGACTTTCAGCGGGTGCTCGAGATCGTGAAAGAGCGGGCGGGATTGGAGAATACGCTCGTGCTGTTCATGGGAGACAACGGCATGGCCTTCCCGGGCGGCAAAGGCTCCCTGCGCGATCCCGGTTTGAATGTTCCGCTGCTGGCCTGGTGGCCCGGCGTGGTGAAACCAGGCGGCGACACCAGTGTGCTTATCTCCGGCGAAGACATCGCGCCCACCTGCCTCGAAGCCGCAGGCCTCGCCGTGCCGCCCCGCATCAGCGGCATGAGCTTTTTTTCGCTGCTCAAAGGTGAACCGTTCCCGGGACGGGATCACATCTTCGCCGCGCGTGGTTCCCATGCTCAAACGTCCTTCGACCTGACGACCCGGGCCAGTAGTATCGACTTTAGTCGCACCGTGCGCACCGCTCGTCACAAACTCATCTATAACGTCACTCCGCATCAGCGTTACGCCCCTGTCGACAGCGCGGGTGGCGTGGGCTGGAAAGCGGTCGTCAAGGCGCACGAGGAGAAGACGCTGCCGGCCGAGTTTGACCGGATCTGGTTTAGCAGCCCGCGCGCGGTGTATGAGCTTTACGATCTGGAGTCCGATCCCAACGAGCTGAACAATCTCTACGGCTCGACCGGCCTCGAAGACATCACACGGGAGCTAAAAAAGATCATGCAGCGCAAGATGATCCTCGACTACGACTATCTGCCGCTACCCATCGGCCCCGAGCCGAAGCCCAAACTAGGAGCCGCCGCCAAATAGATGAGGACAGAATGTAGGGCCTGCCCTTTGTGTCAGGCCGGTTGGGCATGCGCACCAGGAAGGACCGCAGCCTTTAATTTTCAGACCATAACAGCGAATCCAACGGATGGGCACGAATTGATTGGGGTCGGTTGCAGCGGATGCTGCCGAAGTCTCCGCATCGCCACCGGCGGCGCGATGGTCGGCAACGTGCCCGGGCAGGACGAGGCCTGTGGCGAGACGCAGCCAGCGGGACGACCTACGGGCGTGGGGTTGGAAGCTCATCTGGGGGTAGAGGGTTTTGGGGACCTTTGAGTGAGCGGGGCTGCACGTCCCGGCTGGCGCGGTCGGTCAACTCGGAGTCGGGTGGGGTGGGGATATTCGACGGCGAACAGATCGAACTTCTCACACTTGCTTGCGCGGTTGGTAGCTCATTGAGCACCGGCTGGTGTTCGGAAAATTATTCTACCTTTAGAACGGCCCGTTCTCCCTCGGCACGGCTCGTCCTCGGATTTGGTTAATTTGTGCTAAAATACACCCGTTTGTGGCAATTGTTTGGAAAAATAAACGAAGTGGTCTCAGACACTTTTACGCAGACTGATTTCTTCCATATCCACCCGAATACGGAAGCGCTGTGATTTTCCGCCCCTTGCTTTCGCCCGTGCCCCTTTCCCCCGCCTTGGATCGTCCCCGCGTTCCTGGCACCCCTCTCTGTATGTCACTCCGCCATCTCGTTGCTAACCACGCTCGTCGCGCCGCCGTGGCCGTCTGGGTTGTGGTCTTGTTCGTGTTTGCCGCGCAGCGCACTTCGGCCGCCGCCCTCACGTGGTCCGCCACCCCCGCCAATAATCTTTGGTCCACTCCCGCCAACTGGGGCGGCACCGCTCCCGCTTCCGCCAGCGATACCCTCACGTTCGCCGCTTCCTCAGTCATCAACCTGACGCACGACATCCCCGGCCTCGTCCTTGGCGGCCTGACCTTCAACTCCACCGCACCCGCCTACACGCTCAGTCTCGGCCAGCCGCTCACCCTCGTCTCTGGAGGCAGCATCACTTTGAATACAGGCAGCTCCGCCGTGCGCACGCTGGCCGGCGCCGGCCCGCTGCGCATCGGCGTCGGCCCTTCGCCGGTCAGCCTGATCAACAACAGCTCCGGCGCGTTCTCGCTCGGTTCACTGGTGGTCGCCGCGTCGGCCGACGGTGGCACGCTCACGCTGGGCGGAAGTGGCGGCGGCACCGTTTCCGGACAGATCAGCGATGGACCTGGCTCGCTCGCGCTGGAAAAAATCGGCGCAGGTTCCTGGACGCTGCAAGGCGCGCATACGCACAGCGGCGGCACCACGGTTTCGGGCGGCACCCTGCAACTCCTCGGCACCCTGGGCTCCCCCTTGGTCGTGTCATCCGGGGCCACCGCCACGCTGGGGGCAAACGCCGCTGCCACCGGCGTGGTGGCCAATGGCAACCTCACCTTCACCGGTTCGCCCGCCGCCACCGTTGAAACCCTCTCCGGCTCCGGCCAGTCCGGCGTCGTCACGGTCGCCACCACCGCGCCGGTCGCCCTCACCCTCGCGCCCGGCGTGCAGAGTTTTAATCGTTTCACGTTCAGCGGAGGCGGCACCCAGGCGCTCACCCTCAACGGCACCGGTGCGACCACCACGCTCACCTCCCTCGGCCAAACCGGCACCGCCAACGCGGGCTGGACCGTCACCCTCGACGGCGGCGCTTGGTCCACCACGAACTTCGCCAGCAACAGCGGCTCGCCTTACGGGACCTACGTCCTCAACGGCGGGGCCGGTTTTCGAGTGGGTGGGGGACGTTTTGGCCTCCACGGACGCTGGTTGATCCCGAACGGTTCGCTCGCCTGGCCCAGCGGCTACAGCGCCGAGGGCGCGGCGGGCGCGGGTTACCAAACCACCGTCTCCGGCACCGGCTCGGTGACGTGGGAAAGCAACCTCACGCTGGTCGCCACCGCCGCGACCGCCCCGGTGCACAACTTCATCGAGGTTCAGGGCGGCAGCGCCACCGTGCGCGGCAATCTCACCCTCGGCGATACGCAGGTCCACACCGCGGAGACCAACCGCCTCGCGCTCTCCGGTGGCAAACTGCTCGTCACCGGCACGCTCGCCGGTGGCACCCCCACGGCGGGCCAGACCAACCTCGTCCAGCTCTCCGGCGGCACCCTCGTCGTGGGCACATTTAACGCCTCCCGGCTTGGCGGCGCGGTGGTCAACGAGGGTGCCACGCTCGCCCCCGGCGATGTCGGCGCCGCTGGCCGACTCACCGTCACCGGCGGCCTCACGCTCTCGTCCGGCACGCTGGCCGTGGAGCTCCTCGGCCGCACCGCCGCCACGACTGCCTTTGCCACCACGCCCGGCTACGACAACCTCGCCGTCTCCGGCGCGGTCACCCTCGGCGGCGCGCTCGCCGTTTACGTGCCGCGTCCGTTTATCCCCACCGCGGGCGATACGTTTACTTTCCTCACCGGTGGCTCCGTGCCGACCGGTTCGTTTCAAAACACCGCCGTGGACGGCTCCACCCGCCTGTCGACCGCCGATGGCAACGGTTCCTTCCGCGTCCGCCTCCAGGGCACCGCCGTGGTGCTCACCGATTACCTCGACAACACGCTCCCCGTCATCACCGCCGCCCCGGAAGCCGACCAGGTGCAGATCGGGCAGGCCTTCGCTCTTTCCGCCGGGGCCTCCACTCCCGTCGCTGGAGCGCTCACGTTCCAGTGGTTTCGCAACGGCGTCGCCGTGCCCGGAGCCACCGCGTCCACCTATACCGTAGCCAGCGCCACCGCCGCCCACGACGGGCTTTACCATCTCGTCGCCACCAATTCCTCCGGCAGCGTCACCAGCGCCTCCGCCTACCTGCACGTCATCAGCCCCGTGCTGCTCCATTACAAAATGGACCAGCCCCCCGCCGCCGGGGCGGGCGCGGTGCTCGACGAGACCGGCAACACCGCCGCGACCGTGGTGGGCACCCCGTTGCCCGTCCTCCAGACCGGGGCCTCCGCCAACACCGGCTCGAGTTACGATTTTTCCCAGACCGGGTCCTACCTGACCATCGACTCCGCCAAGGGCGGGCTGCGCAATTTCGGCAACCTCAAGAACGCCACCGGTATGACCATCGCCTTCTGGTATAAGCCGGACGTGCCCGTGACCGGTTACTACACCAACGGCAACATCGCGCGCTTCGGCAGCCACTTCTGGATCGACTGGGCGATCGATCCGCACGGCACCGCTCCGCAGTTCAATTTTGGCGACGATATCACCGCGCCCAATTTCCTCGCCGCCCCCAACACCCGCGGCGGTCTCGTCTCAGACGGACAGTGGCATTTCTACGCCATCACCCTCGACTACCGCAACCCCCTCGGGCCGACCGGCGCGTTTGCCAACAACGTCATACCCTACGCCGATGGCCAGGTCTCCGGCGGTTACCCCGTGGCCGGTTCGCAAGTGTTTCGTTTCTTGCAATCCTTCATGCCCCAGCCCGGCGAGGTGCTGTCCCTCGGCGCGAGCAATGGGCGGAAACAAAACTGGGATAATTTCATGATCTTTAATTACCCGCTCACCCAGGCGGAGATCACCCAGCTCTACACCACCGGCTCGCTCACCGCCCACGCTCCTCAGCCCACCGCCCGTGCCAGCGTCGCGAGCCTCATCCTGCCCGACCAGCAAGTCACCCTCACGGGCGAGGTGTTTAACTTTGGCCAGAGCCTCCCCGTCACCACCGCGTGGAGCGTGGTCAGTGCGCCCGCCGGGGGCAGTGTCACTTTTGCTCAGCCTGCCGCCGTCTCCACCACCGCAACATTTTCCCCCGTCGCCGGCACCTATATCCTCGCCCTGACCGCCGACAACACCGCCTTCAGTCGCAAGGCCCACGTCAAAGTCGAGGTCTTTGCCTCGCTTCCGCTCACTGCTTACGCCTCCGTGGGCGGGCGGCCCGAGGCCACTGTGCTCACCGGTGCCACCGTCTCCCTCGACGGGGCCTCGCGCCTTTTCACGACGCCCAATCCCGCCGGCGTCACCTACCTTTGGTCACTGCTCAGCGGTCCCGCCGCCCCCGTCTTTAGCTCGGCCACCCAGCCGTCGCCCACGGTCACGTTTCCCACCCCCGGCACCTACGTGCTCCAGCTCGCCGTCACCAGCGGCGCCAACACCTCGACCACCTCCGTCACCGTCCGGGTGCAGGCCGAACACCTCAGCCAGGTCGTCGGCCGGGCCGCGCCGCAGCTCCTGCTCTGGCCGGCCAACACCACCCAGCTCACCGCCACCGTCACCCAGACCAACCCCGCCCGCCCCGTATCCTACAATTGGACACAGGTGAGCGGGCCGGGCGTGACGACCTTTGCCACGCCGTCCGCCGCCAACACCGGAGCCACCTTCTCCGCGCCGGGCGTTTACGAGCTCCGCGTCGAAGCCGCCGCCGGTGCCGCCGGCACCGCCCGCTCTTCGGTCTGGCTTCAGATTTTCCCGCCCGGTCCGGGCAACGAGGCCGCGATCCTGCCGCCCCAGCCGCGCCAGTATGCACCGCAGCCCGAGCCCTACGTGCACCCCCGGTTTCTCTTCACCGAGGCCGACCGCGCCGACCTCACCTGGCGTTCGCAAAACGTGCCTCGCGCGGTCGCCGCCCTCGGGCGCATGTCGGCCAATATCAACGCCACTCTCTACCACCCGACCCACACGCTGGGTCTCGCGTATCGCAAGATGCGCGACGGCGCGACCGACTTCAGTATCCAGCCTCTTGACCGGGGCGAATACTACACCGCTCTCGCCCAAGCCAGTTACATTGCCTGGCTCGCCCAAGACCAGATCCGTCTCCGCGAGCTCGGCACCGTCCTGGCCAATTCCCTCCGCGACGAACTCATCTGGAACGTCCGAGACAACAGCCAGGTCCGCACAGTCGGCATCATTTACGATCTCACGTTTAACCAGATGAGCGAGGATCAGCGCGTGGATTGCCGCGCCTACCTCGGTCCTTTGACCGCCCGCGCACCCGTGGGTTTTCAATACCTCTCCCCCGCTTACGGCGCTTCGATGGCGATCTATGGCGAGACGGGCTACGATGAAGCCGCCACCCGGCAGACGTTTACCAAACTTAAAGGCGCCTTTTTCGACAACACCTACGCCACCGCTCAAGGCTGGAAACAGGAGGACAGCGCCTATGGCGGCTTCATGGGTTGGTCCACCAACACCGCCGTGCAGATGTATCGCCAGCTGGAGCCGCTCATCGTCACCGGCAATGTCGCCCGCGAAAACTACATGGAGCTTTACCAGCTCTTTGCCGACACCACCGCCACCACCGGCGGGGGCATGGGCGGCCATTCCGAGGCGGGCTGGGCCCAGAGCGGACAGCAATACTTGATGCATAAGTATTTTTACCCCGAGGACCCGCTCGATGACTTCGTGCGCAATGCCAATACCCTCGCCGGCAAGAGTGGCGATGACCTTTACGAGGCGCTCTTCGCTCTCCCGCCACTCACGCCGCGGCCCACCTTCGCCTCGGTCGCCGCCGCGCGGAACTTTCCCCTCGCCAAGTTCGACTCCCAGCGAGGCATCGGCATCGCCCGCAGCGACTGGTCGGAAGATGCCACGCACTTCGACCTCGACGTCCGCCGCTGGTGGGGCGGCCACATCCACGCGAGCGTCAACGAGCTGACTCTCTTTTCAGTCCGGCGCAACTGGTTCATCAACCCCGGCTACGGGAGTTTTCCCAACGAGCTGCACTCCACTCTGCTCATCGACGGTGTCGGCTCCGGGCGCAATCCCGGCCGCTTGGTCGACGTGGTGGACCGCCCCCCGCTCACCGCCTTCGTCGGCGATGCCCGCCATGCCTACACCTACGCCGGCACCCAGCCGGAGGGCGATCTCAACGGCGGCGTGTCCACCGGGAGCATCTGGCGCGATTTACTCTTCCCCGGTAGCAGCGACGGCGTCTTTCCACCGGCCCCCGATTTTAACGCCAGCTGGACCAACAACCTCGTGCGTGTCCGCGGGGTCAACGGCATCCCCACCGCCCTCAATCCCGTCCAGCGCGCCTTCCGCACCGCCAGCCTCGTGCGCGGAGCCAGCCCTTACGTGCTCGTGCTCGACGATCTCCAAAAGGACGACGCGCCCCACGATTACACCTGGATCGCCACGCTGCCGGACACCGTCGCACTCCGCCCCGGTGCCACCGACACCGAGGCCGTGCTTTATCACACCGGCGACGCCGCCAACCCGCAGGCCCCCCAGCTGCTGGTCCGCGTTCTCTCCGCCGAGGGCACCGCCAGCCCGATCACCGTGGGCACCTCCACCTTCAACGGCCAGACCGCCTACCGGCTGCAAATCCCCCGCCGCGCCGTCGCCCCCAATTACCGTATCCTGATCTTCCCGCATAAACTGGGCGACCCGCTGCCCGTTACCGCCTGGGCGGACAACGTGCTCACCGTCTCGTTACCCGGCCAGCCCACCGACCGGTTCACCTTCAGCCCCACGCCGGAGGGCCGCACCCGCGTGGTCGCCTTTACTCGCACGATGGCCGGCCGCACCGCGCCCACGCTCACCACTCCGGCGTCCCTCGCGGCCATCGCCGACCCCGTCACCCCGGTCCCGGATTCCGGCCAGCCCGGGGCCACGCTGACTTTTAACGTCACCGCCAGCGGCGACACCGGGGCCAGCCTCACCCCCACCGTGCAATCGCCCTCCGGCACCACGTTCCCCGTCGGCGAGAGTTTGGTGTATGCGTCTGCCACGGATGCCCTCGGTCAGATCGCCTGGAAAACCTTCCCCGTCCTGATCGCGCCCGCCGCCCCCCGCGTGACCGTCACGTCTGCCGGGAATTTCGCCAACACCTCCGCCAGCATTGCCTTGCGCTGGAGTGCAATTGCCCGCGCCACCGCCTATAGCGTCAAACGCTCCACCAGTCCCGTGGGTCCGTTCACGACCGTCTCCGACCGCCAGGTTGGCATCACGTTTGCCGAGTCCGGCCTGACACCCGGGGCTTACTTCTACGTCGTCACGACGTGGTTCAACGAGCTGGAGGGTCCGCCCAGTCCGGTCATTGCCGCCGCGCCCGAGCTCGCCCCCTTTGCCGCCTATCGTCTCGGCACCGCCACCACATCGGCGGGTGTGCACCTCGCGGGTGATGCCCTCATCGTCGCCGATGTTTCAGGTAGCTTCGGCGGCGGCGCCGACTCCGGGGTCTTTGCAGGCATGCCGTGGACGGGCGACGGCACCTTTGTGGCCCGCCTCCAAGACCTGCTCAGCTCCAGTGGCAGCCTCACTCCCTATGCTGGCTACGGGCTCATGCTGCGCGCCTCCAGCGCGGCCAATGCCCTTCAGGCCACCGCCACCTACAACACGTTTTTCGCCCCCAATTTAAATCTCCGCACCCGCGCGACGACCGGCACGGGCAACGTCGCCACCGCGCTCGGCGGGGACAACGACCGCCCCGTCTGGCTGCGCTTGCAGCGCACGGGCAACCAGGTCGCCGCCGCCTACTCCAGCGATGGCACCACCTGGCAAAACTCCTCTACCTCCGTCATCGTTAACTTCCCCGACCAGACGCTGATCGGCGTCTACGCGGGCGGGGCCAACGGGTCCGCGCTGCACGCCGCCCGTTACGACCGGCTGGTCTTTTTGGGCACGCCCGTCCCGGCCGTCCAGCCCTCGGCTCTGCTTGTCACCTGGCAGGCCAGCCCGGGGCTCACCTTTACTCTTCGACGCGCCCTCAGCGCCGGCGGCCCGTTTACCACGGTCGCCAGCGGCCTCACTTCACCGTCTTGGACCGACCCCGACGTCGCCCCCGGCCAGGCTTATTTTTACCGAGTCTCCACCCAGGCCGCCGAGGGCGGCGGAGCCACCACCAGTGCGGTTGGCTCGTGCCTGTTTCCCTTCCCCGCCGTCGCCCCCGCCGGCCTTGCGATCACCGCCGATCTCGGGTCGATCACGCTCACTTGGAACGCCGGTCCCGCCAACACCGCGCCGACCTATAGCGTGCAACGCGGCACCTCGGCCGGAGGGCCGTTCACCACCGTCGCCAGCGGTCTGTCGGGCACAAGTTACGTCGACACCGGCTTCGCTAACGACGGCACCTACTTCTACCGCGTCGTCGCCGACAACGGTCGCAACACCGCCACCTCGGCCACCGCCACGACGAGCCCGCTCGCCGGCGTGTTCACCAAGGCCGACAACGCCACCGCTCTCGATCAAGCCGCTTCCTGGTCGCCCACCGCGCGTCCCGGCGTGGGCGATACGCTGCGCTGGACGGGCACCTACGGCACGACCAGCGCTGTCGCCAGCCTAGGCAACGGCTTGAACGTCGCCGAGGTCGAGCTCGTCAGCCCGTCCCGCGCCATCGTGATCGGCGCCGGCACGGGTCCGCTCACCGTGGGCGCCGGCGGCTTCGATCTCTCCGCCGCCACGCAAAACCTCACGATCGACGCGCCCGTCGCGCTCTCGTCCAATCAAACGTGGACTGTAGCCACCGGACGGATACTGACCTTGGGCGCTCCCTTGACCAGCCCGGCTGGTCGCGTCCTCACTCTCGCAGGAGCCGGAACGCTTAACGTCGGCCCGACGACCGGATCGACCACCGCGACGCTCGGCCTCGGCGACTTCTCGATGAGCGCCGCCACGCTGCGCGACAACCGCACCGACGCCCACACGTTGCTCGGCGGCGTCTTTTCCGCGAGTAGCGGCACGCTCCAGCTGGGCACGGCCACCACCGATCTCACGCTCAACTCAACGAACCTTCCCGCCGGTTCAACGAACACTCTCACGCTCACCGGCACCGCCGGTTCCCGCCTGACGCTCGACGCCGCGCCATCCGCCAACGTGTCCGTCGGCGGCACGTTCTCCGGTGTTCACCTGCGCGTGCGCCAAGGCAACATCGCGCTCAGCAACGCCGCTCCCGCCGGCAATCTTACGATTGAAAACGGCACGGTCACGACCACGGCCACCGACCGGTTCCAGCTCTCCACCGCCAGCCAGGCGCTCACCGTCACCGGCGGCACACTCGACGCCCGCGCCGGCACGACGTTCGGCCTGCGCGTTGGCAGCGGCAACGGTGCCACCGGGACCGGCGCGCAAACCGTCACCGCCAGCCAGACGGGCGGCACCGTGCTCGCCGCAAGCCTCAGCGTGGGCGGCAACGACGCTTCCGTTACGAAAAGCCCCTCCTACAACCTCTCCGGCGGACTGCTCGCGGTTACGGGCAACCTCGGACTCGGCGCGGATGCCGCCCTCACCGGCTCTGCCACGTTTACCTTGGACGGCGGAAAGCTCGTCGTTCCCGGCACGCTCTCCGGCGCGCAATCCGGAGCCCGCCAAATCTTCACGGTAAACGGCGGCACCCTCGTGGTCGGCACCCTGACCGCCACCAACCTCCGCACCGCCGATCTCGCCGCTAATGGTCTCTTCACCCAGTCCGGCGGCGTGCTCGCCCCCGGCGACCTCGGCACCGCCGGCCGAACCGTGATCACCGGCAACTACGCCCTCGGCACCGCGGGCGCGTTGTCCGTCGACGTCGGCGGCACCATCCAGGCGACCGCGTTCCAGACGGGCGGCTACGATTACCTCAACGTTTCCGGCACGACGACGCTCGCAGGCCGACTCACTGTGAGGCTCGCCAACGGTTTCACGCCGGCCAACGCCACCTCGTTCACCGTCCTCAACTCCACCGGCGCGCTCACCGGAGCCTTCGCCAACGCCGCTTTCGGCACCCGGATCGTCACCGAGGACCTGCGCGGCTCGTTCCTCGTCTCCCAGACCGGAAACACGGTGGTTCTCGGCGGTTATCTAGCACATACCGCCCGCGAGGGCTGGCGCCTCCGCCACTTCGGTTCAACCGGCACAACCGGCTCCGCCGCCGACACCGCCGACTTCGACGGCGACGGCGTGTCCAATCTTCTTGAATACGCCCTCGATACCGATCCGTCATCGGCCGCGTCGGTCTCTGTTCCGACCCCTCAGGTTTCAGGTCTCCGGCTTCAGGTCTCCTTCCTCCGCGCCCGTAGCGACGTGACCTACCACATCGAAGTCTCCTCCGACCTCTCCGCCAACTCGTGGACCCTCCTCGCCACCAACCCCGGCACCGTCGGACAATCGGTCACGGTCAGTGACACGGTTGATCTCCCCTCGGCCACACCGCCGCGCCGGTTCTTGCGCCTGCGCGTCACGCCGAGCCTTTAGCCCGCGCCCGGCGGAAAAGCGGCGCGGCTTCGCCGGCCTGCCCCCGCCGATGCCCGACCCCCCACGGGTAAGCTTCTAATTATGAAGCGAAAATCTCGGATTGATAGGGGTTGGCACTTGCAATGCACTAACGACAGGCTCCTAGCTGTTAACCAATTACACCCATGATTTGCCCCCCATGTCACCTTTCGACTTCGCCCACGCCTTTCACGCCCTCACCGGTTCGCCGCCCTTCCCGTGGCAAACCGCACTCTACGCCGAGTTCGCCTCAGGCCGCGTGCCCGCCGCAGTCTGCCCCCTGCTCGCTACTCACCACCCGCTATCTGCTACTTCCTAAACCATGAGCCGCGTAAACTCCATCGTCACCTACGACATCGCGAACCCGAAGCGCCTGCGCAAAGTGTTCAAAGCCCGGCGTTTTGGGCCGGGGCTTTTCTTTAGGCCAACAGCCTTGGACGAAACGGGGCGGGGGTTAAGCGTGCAGTCAATGGGTTGACTGCCAGTCTTCGAGGGCGAGGCCGCGCACGCGGGAAAATTCCTTGGTGTTATGCGTCACGAGGATCGCGCCCAGAGAAAGGGCCTGACCTGCCAACAGCACGTCATAAGGCCCGATGGGGAGCGGGGAGGGCTTCAGATTGGCGAGGGCGGCACGAATGCGGGCGGCATGCCAGGCGGAATCTTCATCCATGGGCACGACATGGGGGAGGATTTCACGGAGCATCAAAAGACGTTGCCCCAAAGCGGGCAAATCGGGGCGCTTGTCGGTTCCATATCGCAGCTCAAACCAAGCGACTGAAGACAATCTTAAATCGGCGGCGTGTTCACGGAAGCGTTTTACTAGGGCGGGGTCTCTTCCCGAGCAGTAGCGAGAAATTACGTTTGTGTCTGCGAGGTAGATGCGCGGTGTCATGGTCGCTCAAACTCCACGCCTTCAGGGAGCGGGCCCAATGCCCAAAGGCGGTCAATGACCTTGCGGCGGCGTTTCATTTCCTTCTCCCGCTCTTTGGGATCGTAGAGGAAAAGCCCGCCGTTCGTTTGCTCAATCACGAGACTCTTAGCCTTGATCTTAAACGAGCCGGGCAAGCGTATCGCTTTGGAGTTCCCTGCGCGGAAGACTTTTGCGGTTATGGCGTCCATGTTATTACAATGTAATCACGGCGAGATGTCGCAAGGCTCAAGCCTAACTTTCGTTAGAGCCGACCGCCCTTGCCGCGGCTCAACTGGTTGGTAAGGGGGCCGCATTGCGCCGGCTCCCGCGCTTTGGCTGCCTTGGCTGCGCGCCTGATGCGCGCCAGGATCATGTCATGCGTCCAGTCTGGCGGCGTGCGCCTGCCCTGTAGCCAGTCCTCCAGCGTCCGCACGGAGAGGAGCGGGGAGACCGCCCTTGCCGCTTTCGCGGCGGGCCGGCCCCGCTCTAAGACAGAGGGGCCAGCGCCCTCGCGCATGGCCCCGTGAAGAAGGATATGGTAGCTCATGTTTTCGCGGCGTGTCGGCGGGCGAGCTCCGCCCATCCGCGCCCGAAACGGCGCGGCCCCGGGCTTAAAAGTGTTCGTAAACGGGGGTATCTGCGGTTTGCCTTAGCCGTTCTTATCGTGCAAATCGCTCACCCCCGTCGTTCGCGCGTCCCCATTTTTTTGATCGCAGCCTTGGCCGCGAGTTCGGGCGTGCATGCGCAGGTTACCTGGACCGGCGTCGGCACATCGGGCGCGCGTGCCTTGTGGAGCGATTCAGCTCACTGGACCGGCGGCGCCCCCGCCGACAACGCCTCCGTCAGTCTCACCTTTGCGAATACCGCCTCATCGTTTTCACAGAACACCGTCACGGGTTTGACGCTCACCAGCCTCACCTTTGACGCCGCCGCTCAGTCCAACGACATCACCGGCAACGCCGTCACACTCTCCGGTGATGTCACCGTCTCCACCAGTGCCGCCCAGTCGGTCGCGCTCGCGACGACGTTGGCCACCGGCACCCGCACCTTCGCGGTCAACTCCGGGCCGCTGACCTGGTCGGGCGTCCTTTCCGGCGCGGGCGCGCTCCTGAAATCCGGTGCGGGCACCGTGGTGCTTTCCGCCGCCAACACGTTCTCTGGCGGCACCACCGTCAATGCCGGCACGCTCCAGCTCACCACCAACGGCACCAGTGGCACCGGCGGGCTGCGCGGCACCGTGACGGTAAACGCCGGCGGCACCTTGCTCTCCACCGCGCAGGATGCGTTTGGCTACAACGCAGGCACCAAAGTGGACTCGTTGTTCATCACGGGAGGCACCGTCACGCACAACGCATCCGGCAACCTTACGTTGTCCAATGTCGCGATCAGCCTCACGGGCGGCACGCTCCAGTCCACCGGCAGCGGCACCCTCGATTTCCTCGACATCAACGGCGCTTCATCGACGACGGGCAATACCACGATTGCCACCAGCGCGAGCGTCTCTTCGTCGATCATTGCCGGCTTGATCCGCCTGCGCCAGGGCGACAACGACCCCACCGGCACGCTCTTCACCGTGGCCGACGGCGGCGCCGCCGTTGACCTGCACGTCTCCGCTTCGATGAGCGACGGTCCCACGCAAGGAGCCGCCTCTGCGATCACCAAGGCGGGCGCGGGCGTGATGGTGCTCTCGGGCACCAACACCCACACGGGCTCCACTACGGTGAGCGCCGGCACCCTGCGCGCCGGTTCCACCCAAGCCTTGGGCAGCAACTCCGCCGTGGTCCTCGCCAACACCTTGGGTGCGCTCCTCGATCTCAATAGTTTTAACAACAGCATCGGCGCGCTTTCCGGCAGCGGCACCACGGGCGGCCACCTCACACTCGGCTCGGCCGTTCTCACGGTCGGTGCCGCCAACACCAGCCCGGGGGCCTACGCGGGGGTGATTTCCGGCACCGGCAGCGTGGTCAAGACCGGCTCCGGCACGCTCCAGTTCACCGGCTTCAACTCCTACTCGGGCGGCACCACGGTCAATGCCGGCACGCTCCAGCTCAACGCCAGCGGCGGCGGCGGCACCGGCATCATTCGCGGCGCAGTTACTGTGAATACCGGCGGCACCCTCCTCACCACCGCGGCCGACGCCTTGGGCTGGAAAAGCAACGAGCGCGTATCGACGCTCAACATCAACGGCGGCACCGTTAGGCACACCCACGGCAGCAGTAATCTTTCCCTGACCGCGCTTACGGTGAACCTCACCGGCGGCACGCTCGAGTCGACGAGCGGCGGTCCGCTCGACTTCCTGATCGACGGCAGCACCCGCACGGTGATCAACAGCCTCGCCAGCGCCACAACCTCGACCATCGGCGGCGCGATCCGCCTGCGCCAAGGGGCCGGCGCCCCCGGCACGATGATCAATGTGGCTGACGGTGCCGCCCCGGTTGACCTGCAGATCAGCGCCAACATCACCCAGGTCGATGCGAGCTCCCCGATCACCAAGGCCGGCAGCGGCGTGCTCCTTCTCTCCGGCACCAACAGCTACGCCGGTGCCACCACCATCAATGCCGGCACGCTCCGCGTCGGCTCGGCCGGCGCGCTCCCTTCCGGCAGCGCGCTCGTGCTCGCAAGCGGCGCGACGCTGGATCTTCAGGCGTTCTCCGCCGGCGCGGCCTCGCTCGGTTTCGCCGGAGGCTCCACGATGTCGTTCAACTTGGGCACGCCGGGCAACGTCACCGCTCTCCTCGCCCTGAGCGGCGCGTTGACGAAGTCCGGCTCCGGCACCTATTCGCTCGCGCTCAACGGCGGGCAGGTCGGCACCTACCGCCTGCTCAGCTTCTCCAGTTCTAATTTCGCCGTCGGCGATTTCGGCGCCAGTATCGGGGCCGGTTACGCGGGCAACTTCACGCTTAACTCCACCTCGTTGGATTTCACGATCACGGCGGTCCCCGAGCCCGCCTCCGCAGGTCTGCTCGGCGGTCTTGGCGCTTTATTCTGCGTCGTGGGTCGCCGCCGGCGACGGTCGTTGTTGTAAGCGCGCCCTAGGTTCGATGCAGGGCCGTCTTTCAGATTACCGCCCAAACGGCTGGAATCACATTCCCGTGAAATCGCCGTCATAAATACGAGTTTTGTGCTTACTCAACTTGACGGGTTGCAGAGCCTTTATCCGTTGATGAGCGCGGGTTTTACGCGCGTAACACAAAAACATATGAAACTGCTCTCCACGCTTATCATCGCCGCCGCGCTCGCGCCGGCGATTTCACACGCCACGGTTTTTAACTTCGACCTGCTCGGCAAAGGCGGAGCCGGGTTGATCGCGGGC
Source organism: Rariglobus sp. (assembly GCA_031412735.1). Taxonomy (GTDB): domain Bacteria; phylum Verrucomicrobiota; class Verrucomicrobiia; order Opitutales; family Opitutaceae; genus Rariglobus. The sequence continues at coordinate 29,726 of JANODO010000089.1, forward strand.
AACGAAAACATTTCCGTCACCGGCACGCCGGGCACAGGCGGCGAAATCGGTTCCGGGATCACCTTCGACGACGTGACCAATATCCTGTCGATCAACATCGGTTGGGGAACCACTAATGGTTTCACCAATCTGACGTCCGACGTGAATAACGCCCACGTGCACGGGCCCACCACCAGCTCAGGCACCGCTTCCTTCACCGAAAACGCCGGAGTGCTTTTCGACCTCAGAACGGGCGGTTTCAGCTTTAGCAACAGTTCCAGCTCGGGGTTCATCACCGGCACCTCCACGTTGAGCGATGTCAACGAGACCGCCCTGTTCGCCGGCCGACTTTACGTCAATATCCACACGGTCACCAACGGCGGCGGTGAGATCCGCGGCAACATCGTCAACCCCTCCGCCATTCCCGAACCTTCCTCTTACGCCGCGTTGGCCGGCTTGGGAGCGCTCGGGTTCGTCGGCCTGCGTCGCCGTCGCGTGCAAAAGTAACCGGCCCTCGCTGGGGTCTTTGATTTAAAAGAGTCCTGAGTTGAACGTCGCAATCTGACTCAAACTGGCGCCCTACATGCGTGATTTATCGTGGGACGGCATACGAGGAGTTTGGGTTTAATCGGAGCCGCGAGCGCGCGGGCGGGCGTGGGGTGGTTCATGCACTCCCTCACGCTCGCGACGGCAGCCTTTTTGATGGGCTCTCCTCGCTCGCGGCCGCCGCCGTCTGGTGAGCTTACTCGGAGCGCAGGAGGTGCCCGGCGGGCGCGAGGAGAGGCTTCGTGGACGGCGCCACGCTCGCATTGAAAACCAGGGCGGGCGTCCCGGGGCCGATCGCGATCCTCACCAAGCCTTCGGGTAAGAGCGACACCGTGGCGGGTTGGGCCGGCTCGGCCCACGCGGGGAAAATCTCCACGGCAAAGTAACGTCGCGTGGTGCGTTTCACCGGCACCGGGCCTTCGGCATCATGAAACACGATCTCGGTGGCCAGCTTGGCCTCTTCACGGAAATAGGGCGCGTCTTCCTCGATCCGCAGGCCGGCGTAATTTGTATCCAAAACGCGAACACGCAGGTCGCCATAGCCGAAGAGCCGGGGGCCCAAGCGCGCCAGGGCCTTGGGTTGAAGGCCCGCGCCCGCGCGGCCATAGCCCAGGGCAATCCGGCCGGTGAGCTCGGCCGCCTTGTGATCCTGCGTGGCGCTGAGCGCGACGTAGCCGATCAGGCGGTCGCGAACGAACAACCAGGCCTCCGCTCCTTCCCAGCCCGGGATGGGGCGGAAGGAAGGACCAAAACCGGCCGAACCCAGCCCGTAACGGGCCGAAAGGGCGGCGGAAGCCCCGTCAGGCGCGAGCGTGACCCTGTCGGTGGACGCGTGGGAAAGATAGGCGCTGCCCTGCCAGGCGGGACGGTTGAAATCCATGCGAGCCCGCGAGTTCACGCGCAGCAGGGCGGCGTTGAACGCCTGAAGGCGGGTGGGCCCGTCGGTCACGAGCGCGCCGACGTAGGTCGCCTTGCCCAGATGTTCGCCCACGAAGTCGCCGTCCCTGCGCGTGGTGGCCGACTGGATCGGCGGGTGGTTGCTGCGCCGGTCCCGCGCGTCGCCGAGGAAGGAAAACCGCCCGAAGCGTCCGCGGAAGCCGCCGATGTTGGCGTCCGCAAAGATCGCTCCATCGGGCTGCGCGGCGACTTTGCCGTCCGGCTCATAGCAGGCGGCGGCGGCGAGCAGATCGACGTCACGCAGCGTGGGGTTGAGCGCGAGCTGGTTGTGGGCGATGCCTCGATTCACCGGGTCGTCGGCGAACCGTGCGACGATCATCGGGCCGGCGGTCGTGCCGCTGCCGTTCCAGAAGGCTTTCCAGTGGGGAGCGGACGAATACTCGGCGACGCCACCCGGTTCCAGGCTGAGCGGATAAAAATCGCGGGTCGCGGCCAGCAGCTCGGCGGCGGGGCGATGGCCGGTCAGGAAATAGTAGCGAGCCAGATCGCGCAGCACGGATTCGTGATACGAGAAGCACTCGTTTTCTCCGGCAATGTAGTTGAACGCGCCGTGGGGCAGACGATGGCGGGAGAGATTCGCGATGATGAGGTCTGCTTTCGCGCGCAGGCCGGGTTCGCGGAGAATCTCGGCGCCGAGGGCGAGCTGGACGGCGTAGCGCGCATCGATGTTGGGGATGACGCCGTATTCGCCGTTGTGCTCATGGCCGGCGGGAGCTTCGGCTTGAAAAACCAACCCGGCGCGGATCGTTGCCTCCGCGCGGGCGGCGGCGTCCGGTGACATCAATCCGGGCGCGAGCGTGCGCAGCGCGAGATAGGAAAAGGCGAACGACTCGTGCAGGAAAATATTGTAGTGGTTGTCGGTGTTGGGCGCGAAAAACGCGAGCTGGCTCCCGTCACGGATCACGCGCGACGCGAGCTCCAGGCGAGTTAAGATCTCCTCTCCGACGACCGGGTCGCCGCAGAGGGGCGACGCGGGGGTGACGTAGGCCCAGGCGAGCAGCTGGGCCTCTCCCGCCGTCTGCGCGGCTGAGGTGAAACGAGGAAAGAACGCACGCAACTCCGCCTCGGTCGCGTGGCGAGGCGCGGGCTTGGCGAGGAGGGCCTTCGCTTTTTTCAAGGCGGCCTGCGCCAGGGGGTTTTCAGAGAACCGGCCGGCGATGGGAAAGAGTCGCGCCAACTCCGCCGCCTTGGGGTCGGCTGAAGCGGATGCCCTCGAAGTCTCCGCATCGCCACCGGTGGAGCGAAGGTCGGCTGAGACGTGCCCGAGCAGGACGAGGCCAGTGGCGAGACGCAGCCAGTGGGACGACCGACGGGGGTGGGGGTGGAAGCTCATTTGGGGTAGAGAGTTTGGGGGGACTTTGAGGGAGTTGGGTTGCACGTGGCGGCCGGCGCGGTCGATCAACTCGGGTTCTGGCAGGGAGGGGCGGGATACGTCCTTAAAAAGACCGATCTTCTCAAACGGGATGGCAAGGTTGGTAACTCAGTCACCACCGCCTTGTATCCGGAAAATTATTCTATCTTTAGCACGGGCGAAACAATCGCCGGTGACGAGCAGGCGCAGGAATCCGCAACGCCAGTGCGCCCCCTCAGCGATCAGATTGACGCGGGCATCTCCATTCCGGGGATTCAAAAAATTCGTGGATGATTCCGGTGTTCGCGTCGTGCCAAGAGCAAGGCGGGACCGGGAGGTCCCGGCTCCAGGCGCTGGATGATGTGCCGAGGGGCACCGGGTCGCCCTTGTTAAAGCGGCGAGCGCTCGCCGCACACCGTAACGATCCGCCACTTACTGGCGCTCGCGGCTACCGGAGCGGACGCCTCGGAGAGACGTCCCTAACTCCGGATGGAGCCGGGACCTCCCGGTCCCGTTTCGGCAAGGGGGGACCTAGTAGCCTGTAATGACGAAATTTTCGGATTGGGGTAGCAACAAGGGCCCCACCTTGCGTGAAGCCGGGTAGTCTCTTGGCGTGCGCACGCCCAACCGGCCTGACACGAGGTCAGGCCCTACATGCGTGATTTATCGTGGGACGGCACACTAGGGTTGGTAAAGCGGCGCGACGAGTCTCGCTGTCGAAAGCGGCGCCGGGTCGCCGCACTCCATAACGGAGGTTCGCGACCGGTGAAAACCGGGCCCGGCCCGCTGGCCCCGAGCTCATACGCAGGGCCGGGCGGGGCGGGTTATGCCTACACCGACACGAAACCGTCCACGTCTTCCGTGGCCACCAGCGGGCGCACATCGGGGTTTTGCAGGGTCATGGCCACATTTTTGAACGTCACGCCGCGCGCATGGCGCACGTAGGCGGCCGCAGACGGGAGCACGCCGAAATAGAAGTGCTCTGGATACATCGCCGGTTCCTCGGGCGGGTTGAGCTTCGACGCGTCGCCTTGGAAGCCGCCGACAAACTCGAATTGGCAGTCGCTGACCGTCACGTCCTCGATCGCTTGATCCGGCAGGCCGGTCATCAGGATGCCCGAGAACGCTTCGGGCGGCAGCAATGCCCGGGTGAAATGCTGGATGCTCGGCGCCTGCGGCTGGAAAATCTTCGCGTGCACCCCCGAGATGCTCAGGCGGCGGATTCTCCCCGCCGGCTTCGGTGCGTCGCCTTTCGCATAGGTGCGGCCGCGCGCGCCGAGACGCACAAAGATCGGCCCCGTCGCCAGGTCGGCGCGCACGTTGCGGATTTCCACGTCCTCGATGAAGGCGCCGTCGCTGGTGAGCACCTTGATCGCGCAGGTGGCGGCGTAGCGGATGTGGATGTCGTGGAGTTTCACCCGGCGCATATCGCCGTAGGATTCGGTGCCGAGCTTGAGCGCGCCGCACTCCGTCGAGAGTTCGCAGTCGTGGACATGGATGTCCTCGCAAGGTTCACGGCGGGTGGCTTTGAGGCACACCGCGTCGTCGTCGGTGAAAATCTTGCAATGGCGGACCGTCACGCGGCGGCTGCTGTCGATGTCGATACCGTCGTTGTTCTCATTCACGCGGCTGTCGATCGTCACGTTTTCCACGAGGCCGTCTTCGCAGTCGAGGAGGTGCACGGTCCAGGCTGCGGAGGCCCGCAGGGTCAGCCCGCTAATCGTCACGCCGCGGGCGTGCACGAGGCGCACCAGAAAGGGGCGCGTGGAGTGCTCGGGCGTGCCTTGGTGGAAGGCGCCGCCGTTGCCGTCGATCACGCCTTCGCCGGTGAGGCCCACGTTGCTCACGCGTTCAGCGAGGATCAGCGCGCGGCCGCGAATGTCGCCGACCGCGTCAACGAAACTGGTATCGGGTGCGGGATAGTCCGCGTAGCTCGGACTGCCGAGGATGCCAGCCCCGGCTTCGAGGTGGAGGGTGACGTTGTCGCGCAGGAACAACGTGCCGCAGCGGTAGGAGCCGGGGCCCAGCACGACCCGCCCGCCGCCGGCGGCCGAGCACTCATCGAGCGCTTGCTGGATGCGCGGCGAAGAGAGCTCGCTACGATGATTGCGACGGTGATTTTGGAGGCGAATATCAGGCATAAAAGGGTGGGGAAGGGGTGGGGGGATCGTGGTCTTTTCCTGCGGCCGTTAAACCGACCGATTACGTCAAAGTCTTTCTCCCTTTTTGAGAAACTAGCTACGCAATTTTTAGCAAAAATATGCAAATAAATGAACCCTTGCCCGACGTCCACGCGGGTGGTGGGGGCGGGACGTCGTGCTGCGAATTTTATTTCCCCGGCGACGGTGGTCGCTCACGGTTCGCGGTTTCTCATATGCACGCACGCTCAACGGACTACGGACGGCTCATCGTCGGCACCAAATCGGAACTGTTTCAGCACTCCCTTGAGCTCGGCCTGGCCGCGCGGGCGCGGGCGGAGCGGTCCCGCTTTCTCTGGGCGCTCACTGGCGGCGGCACGCCGAAGGAATGGTATCAGTGGCTGGTGTCTGAAAAGAAACTGTCGGCCGCCGACGCGGCGGCGGTCGAATGGACGGTGAGCGATGAACGTCACGTGTTGCTCAGCAGTGCGGAGAGCAATTTTGGGAACGCCGAGCGTCAGTTGCTCGAACCGCTTAACGTGCCCACGGATCGTCGGCATCCGTGGATGGTCGCGTGGCCGGTCGCCGAGGCGGCGGAGGCCTATCGGCGCACGATGCTCATCCTCGCCGGACCGAGCCGCGCTTATGACGTGTGTTTCTTGGGGATGGGGGACGATTGCCACACCGCGTCGTTGTTCCCCGGAACGCCGCTGTTGGTCGACGACGGCGGACTACCTTTTGGTGGACAGGAGGTGCCAGGCAAGGGCTGGCGTCTCACCATCACGCCCACGGGTCTGCGCCAGTGCGGATTGATCGTGGTGATGACGCTCGGGGCGGGCAAGGCCGACGCGTTGCACCGCGTCATGCGCGGCCCCTACGACCCGGTGAACGTGCCCTCGCAGATTCTAAAAACCTGCGCCGACCGCGTGGTCTGGCTGGTGGATGAGGCGGCGGCGGCGAAGCTGTGATCGGGAGGTAGGAGCCTGCTTGCAGGCGATTCGGTGCGTTGACCGTCGGCGGTGGTCCCCCGAATCGCCCGTAAACGGGCTCCTACTTTTTCGGGCGCGTTACTGCCGCAGCGTGGCGGCGGCGAAGCTGTGATCGGGAAGTAGGAGCCTGCTTGCAGGCGATTCGGTGCGTTGACCGTCGGCGTGGGTCCCCCGAATCGCCCGTAAACGGGCTCCTACCTTTTCGGACGCGTTACTGCCGCAGCGTGCCGGCGGCGAAGCTGTGATCGGGAGGTAGGAGCCTGCTTGCAGGCGATGCGGTGCGGTGGGTTGACCGTCGGCGGTGGTCCCCCGAATCGCCCGTAAACGGGCTCCTACATTTTCGCACGCGTTACTGCCGCTGCGTGCCGGCGGCGAAGCTGTGATCGGGAGGTAGGAGCCTGCTTGCAGGCGATTCGGTGCGTTGACCGTCGGCGTGGGTCCCCCGAATCGCCCGTAAACGGGCTCCTACCTTTTCGGACGCGTTACTGCCGCAGCGTGCCGGCGGCG
>JANODO010000090.1:0-4050 GCA_031412735.1 Rariglobus sp.
GGGATGAAACTGAGCGTGCTGATCGAGCAAACGCTTCTCCTCGACCGCCGTGTAAATCTGTGTGGTCGCGATGTTAGCATGGCCCAACATCTCTTGAATCGCCCGCAAGTCCGCTCCGCCACCGAGTAAATGCGTAGCAAAAGAATGGCGCAGTAAATGCGGCTTCACCGTTTTCGTGATGCCGGCGCGTTTCGCGTATTTTTTGACCAGCACCCATAACATCTGCCGCGAGATGGCGGTGCCGCGTTCGCTGAGGAAGAGCTGGCTGCCCGTTTTGGGTTTAACGAAATGGGAACGCCCGGCCGTCAGGTAGGCAGCGAGCGCCTCGGAGGCTTTCCCACCCACCGGCACCACGCGTTCTTTCGAGCCTTTACCAAACACGCGCAGGAAGCCGGCCTCGAGGTCCACTTGTTGAATGGCCAGCCCGGCCAACTCGGATACGCGCAGGCCACTCGAATAGAAGAGTTCGAGGATCGCCCGGTCGCGAAGGGCGTGGGCATCGCCGCCGACGGGCGCGGCCAGCAGCGCGTCGATCTCCGTGGCATTAAGCGTGCCGGGCATCTTGCGGTGGAGCTTCGGGCCTTGCAGGAGCTCGGTAAAATCATCCGGGCGCACGCGCTCGCGCACGAGGTGGCGGGCAAACATGCGCAGCGCGGAGAGTTTTCGCGCGAGGCTGGCGACCGTGTAGTCGGTGCTTTTCGCGTCCTCCGGGGCGTCGCGGGCGGGTTCAATCTTCAGCGAATATAACCACGCCATCACCTGATCGCCGGTGGCGGTTTTCCAGGTCGTCACGCCAGCGCGCGCGAGGTGCGAGGCGCATTGGCGCAGGTCGCTTTCGTAGGCTTCGAGCGTGCGGTCGGAGCGTCCGCGTTCGAGGGTGAGCGAGTTGCCGAAATCGCGAATCGGATCGTCCAACCCGTCGGGCAGCCCCAAGACGGGAGCGTCGGGACGCGGATGCGGGGATGAGGAAGAAGCGTCGGCCACTGGACACAAAAAAGACGCCGTCGGGATGACGGCGTCGATGGAAATAAAAACGTAGCCGCGAGCGCCCGCGAGTGGAGTTCGGGCCCGGCTGCTCAGTAGCGGCGCTTGCGCGGGACGAACGGCTGGGCGTTCACGTCCTTCATGCGGTAGGTGATGCGCGCCTTTTCGAGATCGTAGGGGCTCATCTCCATCTTCACACCGTCGCCGGCGGCGATCTTGATGAAGTTTTTGCGGAGCTTGCCGGAGATGTGCGCGAGCACGACATGCCCGTTGGACAACTGCACCTTGAACATCGTGCCGGGAAGAACGGTCACAACTTTGCCTTCAACTTCGATAGACTTGCCGTCAGAGGATTCAGACATGGGTAACAACGGCAACAGGGCCAGGGACAAGGATGATCATGCGTTCAGTTCGGCGATATAAAAGCTACCTGTAAGCCATCTTTCCACCTCGTAAGTCAAGATTTTCCTCGGAAAGTGGATGGTGGCTGGCCCTAGACGCCGACCCAGACCGCACCCTTATTCATGCCTTCCGCCTCCAACGAATGCCCGTTTCAAAAACGCTTCCCGTCGCAGCTCGCGCGCGACGATGTGTTTTTTATGAGCCTCGCCTACAACCAGGCGATCGATGCGTGGCGTCAGGACGAAGTTCCCATCGGCTGCGTGATCGAGCATGGCGGCGAGGTGATCGCGTTTGCCCACAACACGGTCGAGAGCGCCACCGACCCGACCGCCCACGCCGAGATGCTCGCGATCACCCAGGCCGCCGCTAAACTAGGCAACTGGCGTCTCGAAAACTGCACGCTCTACGTCACCAAGGAGCCGTGCCCGATGTGCTCCGGTGCGACGTTGATGTCGCGGTTGAAACGCGTGTGCTACGCGGTGCCCGACTCGAAGATGGGCTGCCTCGGCGGCGCGACCGACCTCAACGCGCTGCCCCGCGTCAACCACCACCTGGAGATCACGGCCGGCGGCGTGTTGGAAGAGGAGTGTCGCACGTTGATCCAAGCGTTTTTCAAAGGTAAACGCCTCCTGGAGTAGCGAGGGTGGGCCGGTTGATCGAGGCCCGACGACCTGGACTCATAAGCGTTTCGTTTAAGCCTTAATCAAAACGCATCACACTGCGCAAGCGGGGCAGATGCCCCTTTCGCCGGCCGGAGGGAGCCGGTTGAGTCGGCGACCATGTCATTGCCGATCATCATTCAAGGAGGTATGGGCGTCGGAGTATCCAACTGGAGGCTCGCGCGGGCCGTTTCGTTGCAGGGTCAACTCGGCGTCGTTTCGGGCACGCTCCTCGCGGTCGTCTTCGCGCGGCGGCTCCAACTGGGCGATCCGGAGGGATCCATGCGGCGCGCCGTCGCCCATTTTCCAGTGCGGGCGGTCGCCGAGCGGGTGCTGACATCGTGGTTCATACCCGGCGGCAAGCCGGACACGCACCCCTTCAAATCCGTCGAGATGCCCACGCTCGCCCCCACTCCTGCGTTCACGGAACTCACGGTGGTGGCCAACTTCGCCGAAGTCTTCCTCGCCAAGGAAAACCACGCGGGCGTCGTCGGCATCAACCTCCTCGAAAAAATCCAACTGCCCACGCTGGCCTCCCTGTTCGGCGCCATGCTTGCCGGGGTGGATTACGTGCTCATGGGCGCAGGCATCCCGCGCACGATCCCGGGCGTGCTCGATCAGTTTTCCCGCGGCGAGGCCGCCGAGCTCAAGATCGACGTCACCGGCGCGGCTCCCGACCAAGCCACGGTTGTCCGCTTTGATCCGGCTGCCTTCTTCAGCGGGAGCGCACCCACGCTGAGTCGCCCGCGCTTCCTCGCCATCGTCAGCTCGGCCACGCTCGCCGCCACCCTCGCACGCAAATCCACCGGGAAGGTCGATGGTTTCGTCGTCGAGGGCGAGCCGGCGGGCGGGCACAACGCGCCTCCTCGCGGCCCCATGCAGCTCAATGCCGACGGCGAACCGATCTACGGTCCGCGCGACACCCCTGATGTGGAGAAAATCCGCGCCCTCGGCCTGCCTTTTTGGCTAGCCGGCGCCCACGCGACATTCGCGCAACTCACCGCCGCGCGCCAACAAGGTGCGACCGGCGTGCAGATCGGCACCGCCTTCGCGTTTTGCGAGGAATCAGGCGTCGAGCCGCACCTCAAAGCCGAGGTGCTCACCCTGAGCCACGACGGTAAAACCCATATCCACACCGACCCCCTCGCCTCGCCCACCGGCTTCCCCTTCAAAGTCCTCCAGCACCCCGAATCCCTATCGGAGCCTGAGGTTTACGCCGCCCGCCCGCGTCTCTGCGATCTCGGCTATCTCCGTGAAGCTTACGTCACTCCCGAGGGTTCGACCGGCTACCGCTGCGGCGGCGAACCAGTAGGAAACTTCCTGCGCAAGGGCGGCGAGGCCGACGCCACCCTCGGTCGCAAATGCCTCTGCAACGGGCTGCTCGCCACCGTCGGCCTCGGCCAGGTCAACCGCACTAAGCCCGAGCCCGCCATCATCACCGCCGGTCACGATGTCGCCCACCTCGCGCGTTACGCGCCTCCCGGCACGTCGTCGTATAACGTAGCCGACGTCCTGCGCGTGATCCTCACACCCGACGCAGCCATCACCTCCGCTCCACACTTTGGGAACGCCTTCGCGAGCACCGCCGAGCTGAAGTAATCCCAACGCCTCCGGACCGCTCGCCCGCCCGGCTCCGACGTGGGAAGCGAGCTTGCTCGCGACGATCGATCATCGCGAGCGAGCTCGCTCCCACCACGCACCCGCACCGCGCTCCCGGCTCGACGGCGCTGCAACAACTTCCCACGCTCGCCTTTTTTCCATCCACAACGCCATGAGCACTCCCGCCCATCCCGCCCGTCCCAAAAAAGTCGCCTTCCTCACCGCCGGTGGCCTCGCGCCCTGCCTCAGCTCCGCCGTCGGCGGACTCATCGAGCGCTACACCGAGATCGCCCCCGACATTGAGATCATCGCCTATCACGGCGGCTACAAAGGTCTCCTCCTCGGCGACTCCTACAAAATCGGCCCCGCCGAACGCGCCGCCGCGCCCATCCTCCACAACCACGGG
>JANODO010000091.1:0-28209 GCA_031412735.1 Rariglobus sp.
CAGGTTGCTGGGTGCAGGGAAGCGGTATGAACCTGCACGGGATGCAGTTGCCGAATTGGTCGCGGAAAGATCCGCAGAGGGCTGAGCCGTCCTATGCGTTATGTTTTAGATACATCGGCGCTCTTGGCGCATTTTCGCGGTGAGTCGGGTGCCCAGGGTGTGCAGTCGATTTTTGAAGATGAAGCCGCCGAGATTTTTATCTGCGCAATCACTGTGGCTGAATTGTCGCGTCGCCTGCACGACCTCGGGGTGCCCGCAGCAGAGTTGTCCGCCAGCCTTTCGGCCTACGAGGCCGCATGTAACGCGGTGCTGGCCGTTGATGCCGAGACGGCGCGGGTGGCATATCGGTTGATTCGCGCCACCCCGGCGCGGTTGCCGATGGTGGATGCGCTGATCGCCGCTGCGGCTAGCCAAGCCGGAGCCACCTTGGTGCATCGCGATGCCCACTTGAGCGCCATTCCGGCCAGCGAACTTTCCCAGCAGACCCTTTTATCGAGCCCATGAACATCCCGGCCGTTCTCCAAACCTTCAGCAAGCTGCGCATCCTCGTGGTGGGCGACCTCATGGTTGACCACTACATCTGGGGCGAGGTGAACCGCATTTCCCCCGAGGCGCCCGTGCCTGTGGTGCACGTCGCCCGTGAAAGCTACACGGCTGGCGGCGCGGCGAACGTTGCGCTCAACCTCGCTTCGCTGGGCGCGACCGCTGAGTTGATCGGCTCGCTGGGTGACGACGAGGCAGGACGACGGCTGCGCACTTTACTGGAGACCGCGCGGATCGACTCCGCGCGGTGCGCCACGATCAAGGGCACCTCGACCATCGTGAAAACCCGGGTGATCGCCCGCACCCAGCAGCTTTGCCGCATCGACCACGAGGGCGCTCGCGACAGCTACACGTTGGAAAACGGCGGCGTTACGAATGTCCATTTAAGTGAAGCAATCGCTGCGGCCGATGCGGTGATCATCTCCGACTACGCCAAGGGTGCGATTACTCAGGCGTTGGTGAATCGCGTCATCGAATCCGCCCGCCTGCATGGCACGTTGGTGGCGGTGGACCCGAAGCCCTCGCGTCACCTTACGTTTTCCGGCGTGGGATTGATTACGCCCAACCGCCACGAAGCGCTGGAGTTGGCCGATTTGCCCGAGCCGGGTGTAGGCGAGCGGTATCCGTTGGACGAAGCCTGCCGCCGCATCCACGCCAAGTTCTCGCCGGCGCTGCTGGTCATCACGCTCGGTGCGGACGGCATGGCGGTGTGCCGCAACGGTGTGGTCGAACACATCATGCCGACTGAGGCGCGTGAAGTGTTCGACGTGTCGGGCGCGGGTGACACCGTGATCGCGACGTTGACGGCCGCGCTGGCGGCAGGTTGCGCTCCGATTGACGCGGCGCGCCTCGCCAACAAGGCGGCGGGCGTCGTCGTGGCCAAGATGGGCACGGCCACGGCCAGCCCTGCGGATCTGCTCGGGGCGGAGTAGCTTCGACCCGGCGGCGAGGGGTGGTTTGTGAGCGGATCGAGGTGGCACGGGCGTCTCGCCCGTGGGGTTCGGAACAAGGAGAGGGATGCCCATGCCAAGCCCATACCACTACGTTTTATCGGCGGCACCGGTGTCGCCCGTCTCATACCAGTTATGGCATGAAATGAGACTTTCGTCTGGTGTAGGCCCGACCGGTGGTCGGGCGTCTCCTAGAAACCCCGACCACCGGTCGGGGCTACATCGGGCCATGCTAAAGTCCCCTTACGAGGTGTAATTGATCTCAGATTTTCCAGCTTTGCAGGATCTTGATGTAGTTGGCGCGCTCGTGGGCGGCGGGATCGGGGCAGCGCTTCAGGTTGAGCGCGCCTCGGACGTTCGCGAGCGTGTCATGCTCGTTGTCGGTCATCCACGTGCGCAGGCCTTCCAGCATGGCTGGGATCGCCCGCGGTCCATTCTCCAGCAAGACCGAGACGAGCTGCACCGCATGGGCGCCGCCGAGAATCGCCTTGATCATGTCTTCGGCCGTGTGGACGCCGCCGCTGCACGCCAGCGATCCCTTCAGGCGCGGCGAGAGGATCGAGAGCCAGCGCAATCGCAGCAGAAGCTCCGACGAGAAGGAGAGCTTCAGCCGTGGAATAACGTCGAGTTCGTTGATGTCGAAATCGGGCTGGTAAAACCGGTTGAACAACACGAGGCCCGACGCCCCGCTCTGCTCCAACGCGTGGGCGAAGTGGGATACGGAGGCGTGATAAGGAGACAGCTTCACCGATACGGGAATGGTCACCGAGGCGGTCACATCGCGAACGATCTCCAAAATGTTGTTCTCCACGTCGTCACCGGAAATTTCCGGATCGGTGGCGAGTTGGTAGGTGTTGAGTTCGAGGGCGTCGGCGCCCGCCGCTTCGATGCGCCGCGCGTAGTCGACCCAACCGCCGGGGCGGCGTCCGTTGAGCGACGCGATCACGGGAATGGTGAGGGCGGATTTAAGGCGGCTCAGGGTGCGAAGGTAGGCCGCCGGTGTGAGTTGGTATTCGTCATAGCGCGGAAAATACGAGGTGGCTTCAGGGTGGCTCTCGGCGGGGGTTTCCACGTGGTGAAGGAGGGCTTCCTGTTCGAGGTCGATCTGCTCCTCGAAGAGCGAGTGCATGACGAGCGCCGCGGCGCCGGCTTCCTCCAGCCGGCGGGCCAGGTCGAGGTCGTCGCAGAAGGGCGAGGCACCCACTATGATAGGGTTGCGCAGCGTGAGGCCGAGGTAGCTGGTTTCGAGATTCATAAAAGAAAGGCTGAAGGATTGAAAAGCTGAAGGACTGAAGGATGAAGCGAACCGCCGGGCGGACGTGCCGGGAGCGGGCTTTCAGCCTGTCAGCCTTTTAGATCTTCAGCCTTTGCGGCGAGGTGTTGATAATGCGCGTAGTGGCGGCGGACTTCGATCTGGGCTTGGGCGGCGAGCAACTCGGCGCGGGCGGGGTCGATGTTTTTCAAGATCCCGAAGCGCGTCTCGTTGGCCATGAACTTAGACAGGTCCGTCTTGGGTGCGGGCGAATCCAGTTTGAACGGGGTCTGCCCGACCTCGGCCAGGCGCGGATCGTAGCGGAAGAGCGGCCAATAACCGGTGTCCACCGCGAGCTTCTGCTGATCCAGTCCCTGATGAAGGTTGTAGCCGTGCGCGATGCAGTGCGAATAGGCGATGATCAGCGCGGGGCCGGGATAAGCCTCGGCTTCGCGGATGGCCTGCACCGTTTGGCTGTCCTTCGCGCCAAAGGCGATCTTGGCGACGTAGACGTGGCCGTATTGCGCGGCGATGAGCGCGAGGTCTTTTTTCGCCGTGGCTTTGCCGCCGGAGGCAAATTTGGCGACGGCGCCCATCGGGGTGGATTTGGAGGATTGTCCGCCGGTGTTGGAGTAAACCTCGGTGTCGAGCACGAGGACTTTGACGTTGGCCCCGGAGGCGAGCACGTGGTCGAGGCCGCCGTAGCCGATGTCGTAGGCCCAGCCGTCGCCACCGATGATCCACACTGTTTTTTTGACGAAGTCGTCGGCCAGCGCGGCGAGGCGACGGGCGGGGAGGCTTTCGTTGGACTTCAGGGCGGCACGCAACGTGATGACGCGTTCGCGCTGGGCGGCGTAGTCGGTCTCGCAGGTTTGCGGTGCGTCGAGGATGGCGGCGGCGAGTGCGGCGCCGACCTCCGGAGCGAGGAGGGTGAGCAACGTGCGGGCGTGTTCGAGGCGCTGGTTGGCGGCGAGGCGCAGGCCCAAGCCGAACTCGGCGTTGTCCTCAAAGAGCGAGTTGGCCCAGGCGGGGCCGCGTCCGTTTTTGTCCTGGCAGTAGGGCGTGGTCGGCAAGTTGCCGCCGTAAATCGAGGAGCAGCCGGTGGCGTTGGCCATGATGAGGCGGTCGCCGAAGAGCTGGGTGAGCAACTTCAGGTAAGGTGTCTCGCCGCAGCCGGCGCACGCGCCGGAAAACTCCATGAGCGGCTGCAGGAACTGTGTGCCTTTGACCGTGGCCGTGTCGATACGGGTGCGGTCGGCCTCGGGCAGCGTGAGGAAGAAATCCCAGTTGGTGCGTTCGCGCGCGAGGAGCTCGGGCTGCGAAACCATGTCGATGGCCTTGTGGCGCGGGTTGGTCTTGTCCTTGGCGGGACACACCTGGACGCACAGCGAACACCCGGTGCAGTCTTCGGGAGCGACCTGCAGCGTGTAACTGTAACCTGGATACTCCTTGGAGCGCATCGCGGTGGAAGCGAAGCCCTCGGGCGCGCCGGCGAGGGCGGCATCGGGGTAGAACTTCGGGCGGATGGCGGCGTGGGGGCAGACGAGGGCGCACTTATTGCACTGGATGCAGAGGACGGAGTCCCAGGCGGGGATTTCCAGGGCGATGTTGCGCTTCTCGAACCGCGTCGTGCCGGTGGGCCAGCAACCATCGACGGGGATCGCGCTGACGGGCAGGCGGTCGCCCTCGTCGGCGAGGAGGCGCACGGTGACCTTGCGGACGAATTCCGAAGCGCCGGGGTAGGAAGGCGCGAGGGAGGCGACGGCGGCTTCGTCGACCGCTGACGGGATGGTGACTTCCTGCAGGCCGGCGAGGGCGGCGTCCACGGCGGCGTAGTTCATCTGGACGATTTTGTCGCCCTTCTTACTGTAGGTTTTCTCGATGGCCTTCTTGATTTGCTTGATCGCTTCCTCCTGCGGGAGGACGCCGGAGAGGGCGAAGAAGCACGTCTGCAACACCGTGTTGGTGCGGCGACCCATACCGGCGGCGTGGGCGACGGCGGTCGCGTCGATCACTAAGAGGCGAAGCTTTTTATCAATGAGCGTCTCCTGCCATTCGCGGGGAAGTTTGGCCCACGTGGTGGCGGCGTTGTGCGGGGAGTTGAGCAACACGGTCGCGCCCGGGGCGGCGTAATCGAGGATCTTCTGGCGGCCGACGAAGTTGAACTGGCTGCACGCCACGAAATCGGCCTGGCGGATGAGGTAGGGCGCCTTGATGGGACGCGGGCCGAAACGCAGGTGGGACGTGGTGACGGAGCCCGATTTCTTGGAATCGTAAACGAAATAGCCTTGGGCGAAGTTATCGGTCTGTTCGCCGATGATCTTGATGGAGTTTTTGTTGGCGCCCACCGTGCCGTCGGCACCGAGGCCGACGAAGACGCAACGGCGCACATCGGAGGCTTCGAGATCGAAGGATTCGTCGTAGCCGAGCGACGAACCGGTGACATCGTCGAGGATGCCGAGGGTAAACTTGGACTGCGGCTCCCAACGAGCGAGGTTGTCGAAGGCGGCGCGGACCATGCCGGGCGTAAACTCCTTGGAGCCGAGACCGTAGCGACCGCCGACGACGCGGGGCGAACTGGCGAGCGGCGAAAGCCCCTGGGCGAGGGCGGCGATGACATTGAGGTAGAGCGGTTCGCCGAGGGAGCCGGGCTCCTTGGTGCGGTCGAGGACGGCGATGGCTTTCACCGTGGGCGGCAAGGCGGCGAGGAACGATTTGACGTGAAGCGGCAGGAAGAGGCGCACGGCGAGGACGCCGACCTTCTCGCCCTTGGCGACGAGCCAGTCGACCGTCTCGGAAAGCGTTTCGATGGAGCTGCCCATCGCGACGATGATGCGGTCGGCCTGGGGGTGCCCGTGGTATTCGTAGAGCCGATACTGGCGGCCGGTGACCTCGGCGACGCGGTCCATCTCGGCCTGCACGATGGCGGGGAGCTGGTCGTAGAACCGGTTAACGGTTTCGCGGCCTTGGAAATAGACGTCGGGATTCTGGGCGGTGCCACGGAGGGCGGGTTTGTCGGGGGAGAGGGCGCGGGAGCGGAAGTCGGCGATGGCCTGTTCGCTGATGACGGCGCGGAGGTCATCGTCGGAGAGCGTGGCGATTTTGGAGACCTCGTGGGAGGTGCGGAAGCCGTCGAAAAAGTGGATGAACGGGATGCGGGAGCGGTTGCTCGCGGCGTGGGCGACGAGGGCGAGGTCCTGGGCCTCCTGGCCGTTGTTGGAGCAGAGCAACGCGAAGCCGGTGGCGCGGCAGGCCATGACATCGGAGTGGTCGCCGAAGATGGACAGGCCCTGGGCGGCGATGGCGCGGGCGGAGACGTGGAGGGTGAGCGGGAGGAGCTCGCCGGCGATCTTGTAGAGATTGGGGATCATCAGCAGGAGACCCTGCGATGCGGTGAACGTGGTCGTGAGGGCACCGCCGAGCAGACCGCCGTGAACAGCGCCGGCGACGCCGCCCTCGGATTGGAGCTGGGTGACCTTGGGGACCATGCCCCAGATGTTTTTTTTGCCGACGGCGGCCCATTCGTCGCAGGATTCGGCCATCGAGGAGGAAGGCGTGATCGGGTAGATCGCGATGAACTCGTTAAGGCGGTAGGCGACGGAAGCGACGGCCTCGTTGGCATCGCAAGTTACGAAGCGGGGTTTGGACGATGCGGAGCCGGAACCGGAAGATTTCATGGGGACAAAGCGGCGAGCGGCAGGTAGGCCGGTCGGCGTAAGTCCCATGATGCCAAAAACCGCGCAAAACGACTGCGCACGCGTTGGCGGACGGTGCGCGGATATTGCGCGGGGCAACTGGCACTACTCCGTTAAGTTCAGATGCAGGTCAGATCGCGCGTCGGATTCGGAGTGGGTTAACCACTTATGGAATCGGCCAATGGGCCGCTTCTTTGGGAGCAGCCTCTCGCCAATGGCTCCGGCGATTGAGCGGAGGCGCGGCTGATGCCGCGGTTGGATCGCACCCTAGTGTGGATGACTTCGATTTTACGTATCTGGCTGACGTAAATCAGCAGGTTGACGCCCCTCGCGGCATCAGCCGCCCCTCCGCTTGATAGCGAAGGCTATTATACCAATTACACCTCGTAATGGGACTTTAGCATGGCCCGATGTAGCCCCGACCGGTGGTCGGGGTTTCTAGGAGACGCCCGACCACCGGTTGGGCCTACACCAGACGAAAGTCTCATTTCATGCCATAACTGGTATTAGCCGTAGCCACTCCCAGAGACGGAGCGCGGCAGCGCGGAGATGGTCACATGCGCAGCGTGTGGCCCCGAAGCGAAGTGGGTGCCTGACGGGGGGTGCCCTTAGGGTGTGTTTCTGAAATACCTCAGGGCGTCGAACTCTGCGAGTGAGAGGGAAAGCAGGCTGGGCCGGAGTTGTCCTCGGCGGCATGACCCGCTGGGTCGCCTCCGCCTCGGCCGCCTTGGCCGAGCCTGCTCTCCTTCTAACGCCGACCTGATTTTTCCAGAAACACGCCCTACGCCGCCCACTTTACGCCTTGGCTGGCATAGGTGACGATTAGTCCGAAAACCTCGCTGCATTTCGTTTTGAACAGCACGCGATCATACGTCTCGGGTAAATGCTCGTTGAGCACTTCCTCTACGGTTGTTTCGACGCGTTTCTTCGACGTCGTGTCCTTGAACCACTCTTGCACCAGAACCTTGGGCTGGACGATGGTGAGCCGCTCCAGCAGGGATTTGGCTGCGAGTTTCACCCGCTTCTCCTCCGCCTGGGTCATCTTGTCCTGCTTGAGCAGGTCGTAGAGTTCCAATTCATCCTCAGTGAGACCTTCGCGGAGGTGACGTTCGGATTCGGCATGCAGGTCGCGGGTGAACTTCAACAACTCCTCAAAGTAGCTCTCGTTGGACGCGCCGCCGGCGTTGTAGTCCTCGATGATGCCGCGCAGACGCTCCGCGAAGCCGGTGCGCGTGGCGTTTTGCCTCAGCATGTCCACGAGCTTCTTTTCGATAAAAGCCCTCAAGTCCGCGATCTCGATGTTCCGGTGCTCGGTTTGCTTAAAATCCTGCCGGAGTTTCTCGAAGTCGATTTTGCTGAGGTCCCAGACCTTGCCGCGTTTGGTGATGGCGAAGGTCTCGTGCTCTGCGACGGCCTGCACGCGGGTCGGGTCCACCACGACGCTCGCATCGAGGAGTTCGCTGATCTTGCGGGCAACTTCGTCGATGTTTGCCTGCTGGATGGAGGCGTCGATCACGCCGCGCAGGTATTGGAACACCGCCACCGAGCGCACCACCGGACGACCGAGGACCTCGGGTTTGCAGGCTTCGTAGAGACCGGTGATGGTGTTTTCGAAGACGGCGAAGGCCTTGCGGTGCTCGTCCTTCGCGAGTAGCGCGTCAGCGTATTGATCGAAGGCCGCCACCTGGCCGAACACGTCGCCGGCCTCGGCGATCTTGTCGAGATGGACGCCGTGGGCGCGGCAGAAGGCGTGGCCGTGCGCGATGGCTTCGTCGAGCAGGCGAAACAGGTCCGACTTTTCCCGCACCTCGGGCACCGGGGCGCCGTCCTGGCCCTGGGCGTAGTCCTTGAGCGCCTCCTTCATGCGGCGGAAGACATTGTAGTAATCGACGATCTCACCGTTGCGCTTCTCCACGCCGCCGATTTTCCAGGACGTCACGCGGTTGGCGCGCGCGATGGTCTGCATGAGGGTGTGATCCTTCTGCGGCTTATCGAGGTAGAGCGTGGAGACCGTGGGCGCGTCGAAGCCGGTCAGCCACATGGCGCAGACAAACACGAGCTGGAGCGGGTGCTCGGGGTCTTTGAAATTGGTCTCGATGTCGTGGCCCTGGGGGTCGAGCGCGGTCATGCGCTTACGGTGCCGGGCGATATCCAGCTTCTCCTTGGCGAACTTCTTTTCCTCCTCGGCGTCCTCGCTCACGACTACGGCCATCTGGACGCGTTTCATCCAGTCGAGGGTGCGCTTGAGCACGGCGCGCTCGGAGTCGGTCGCGGCTTTGGCGATCTGGCCGGTGAGGGTCTTGATGCGTTCCTTCCAGAGCCGCTCGACCTTGTCGTGCATCTTCACGGCGGTGAACTTGTCCACCGCGATGAACATCGCTTTGCCGAGGTAGCCGCGCGCGGGGAAGTGGGCGACGAGATCGCGGGCTATGGTCTCGAGGCGGTCGTCGCGGCGGATGACTTCGAGCTCGGTGGCGAACTGCTTTTCCAGCTTTTCCTGCTGCGCGTCGTCGAGGTTGGCGTCGTCGAGCAACTCGTAGAACTCCTCGCCGAGAGCGTCGTTCTGGATGTGCATCTCGGGGACGCGCTTTTGGTAGTAGAGCGGCACGGTGGCGCCGTCGTCCATGCTCTGCTGGAAGTTGTATTCCGAGACGTAGTCGCCGAACCACTGGTTCGTCTTGCGGTCGCGGCCGAGCAGGGGCGTGCCGGTGAAGGCGAGGAACTGCGCGTGCTTGAGGCCGGCGCGCATGTTGTCGGCGAGGTCCTTGTATTGGGTGCGGTGGGCCTCGTCCACGATCACCACGACGTCGGAGCGCTCGGTGAGGAGCGGGTAGGCTTTGCCCTTCGGCCAGCGGAATTTCTGGATGAGGGTGAACACGAGGCGCTTTTGCTGACCGAGGTATTTGCGCAGCTCCTCGCTGTTTTTTGGCTGGGCGGCGTCGGCCTTGGCCACGGTGCCCGTGTCGAGGAAGTTACGGTAGATCTGCCCGTCGAGGTCGTCGCGGTCGGTGACGATGACGAAGGTGAAGTGCCCGCCGAGTTTTCGGAAAATCTTCCGCGCATAGAAGATCATGGAAAAACTCTTGCCCGAGCCTTGGGTGTGCCAGAAGACGCCGAGCTTGCCCGCCCTCTCGTCGCGTCGCTTGAACACGTCGAAGGCGCGGTTGACGCCGAGGAACTGGTGGTTTTGCGCCACGATCTTGGCTCGCCCGCGGTGGTAGAGGACGAAGTTCTCCACGTAGTCGAGCAGGCGGGCCTTGGGCAGGAGCCCGGCGATCACGCCTTCGAGACTGGTGCCGTCGCGGCGGACGGCCTCGCGGTCGATCTTCTGCTTTTCGTCGTCGGCACGCAGCCAAGGGAAGAAGAACTCCCAGTCGGCGGAAAAGCTGCCGACGCGCGTCTCCAGCGCGTTGGAGAGGATGCAGACGGCGTTGGCCAAAAAGAGCTGGGGAATCTCGGCGCGGTAGTTCGTCAGGTTGTCGTCGTAGGCGTGGCGCAGCTTTACGTTGGAGTTTTTGAGCTCGATGAAGACGAGCGGCAGGCCGTTGAGGTAGAGGATGACGTCGGGCCTGCGGAAGCCCTTCTCGCCGCGTATCCAGAGTTGGGAGACGGCGAGGAACTGGTTGTGCGGGCTGAGCGGATCGGTGAAGTCCACGACGCGCACGCGTTCGTGCTGGCGGCGGCCGTGGGCATCGTCGAACTCGACCGGCACGCCGTCGCGGATGAGCGCGTAAACCTCCGCGTTGGCGGCGACGGGGGCGAGGGCGGGGCGGCGGGCCGATAGGGTTTCGAGGACGAAGTCGATCTGAGCGGCGGGGATGCCGGGGTTGAGGGCGACGGCGGCGGTGCGGAGGCGGTCGAGGAGGATGACCTCGCGCTTGTCGGCGCGTCTGGAGCCGTCGGCGAGGTCTTCGCGGTCCTCGGTGCCGCAGTCGAGGACGTCGTAGCCGTGGACGTGTTGCAGCTTTTGCAACAAGGCCTGCTCGATCTGGTCCTCGGAGATGAAGTTGGGCATCAGGCGCTTCCGGCGAAGGCGCTGGCAATTGACCTGAGATTCACGCGCGGTTCAAGACGTGAGTATGAGCGAAAGGCGGCCGATGTTCATTAAAACTGAGGTGTTTACGGAAACGTGAACACGCCTGTTTTCGTGAACGCAGGAGCGGCGTTCTAGATTTGCTGATGTTCAATCAGCCAGAGTTTACGGGTCTCTCGGCCGCTACCCTCGGCTTCGATGATCTCCTCCTGACAGATAAATCGGTAATTTCCGCCGATCCGAAGACTTTCCAAAGAGGGGCCATCCGACTTGGTGTCGCCCGACTCGGTCCCATCGTTTGTGAGCAAGCGCCAAGAGCCGTTCTTGCGGTCGGCCTTATCCAGGGCTCCCTCCAAAATGATTGTCTCGGTGCCGAGGTTCGCGACCCCGGAGAGGGCATCGATGAGTGGCTGCGCTTCACGCTCAGCCAATGTGCGCCGATGGGCGGTAGGAAAATTAGGTTCTGCCCAAGCGTAACGCAGCCCGCTGCGGTGGGCGGCGAGGAAACGCAGCATACGGAGGTAGGCGCCGGCCAGATGGCCTTTTCTTTGCCGCATCAAGGCGAGGGTGGCCGCAGGATCCGCAGTCTTCTCGAACATTTCGTCGATCAATTGCAGGGCTCGCGTCAGTTCGCTCTGTCCAAGCATGTCCGGACGTTTGGCCGCCTCGAGGACGACACGGAACGAGCCCGGGGCGGCGGGGATAATGACGTCCATCAGATGAGCGTCCGTGCGGTCCAGTTGCTTGCGCGCATCGATGGAAAGCTCGCGCAAGGCGGCGCCGTAGGCGTGCTTAAACATCGTCTGCAGATGCATGAGTAATCCCGCCAGCGTGCCGATCCGGATGCGGTGTTCAGTGGCCGCTTCGGGTGGCTCCACGGCGACTTCGAGCACCAGGTTGTTTCGGGCACGAGACTCGCGAAGGCTCTCCTCTTCGGCCGGCGAATCGTGCAAAACGAAGCCAGGCTCGGGCAGCCAACGGGTTTCCGTCAGCGCAATAGACTGGGGCACCAAGATCCAACGGGTTTCCGGCGTCGCTTCGCCCGAGGAAAAAAACCAGCCTTCGGCGGAGTGCTCCACGAGAAGCGTTCGCAGGTCGACCGAGCCGAGGCGGAAATCGCGCAAGCGCTCCGGCGGGGTGCCGACGAAGACAAAGCCGGGAAGTTCGCCGCCATCGTCCACGAGAAGGCCGATGTAATGCCCGCCGATGTTGTCCCGCGCCTCGATGACCTGGGGACCGTCGTAAAAAAACAGTGTGCTGTGGTAACGGACGAATTTCATGCGGCCTCCTGTTCACACTGGCCGAGAATATCGAAGTCCGCCAGCGGCCACCAGGTATGGTGGCTTGGCTTGCCGGTTTGCTGAATCCGACCCGCGCCTGCCATCAGCCGGACGCGGCAAACTTGTTTGCCGCGCAAAGCGGGTAACTTCCCGGCCATGCGGCAGTCTTCGACTTTCGTGAAGACCGAGACGCCGCAGGCCTGACACTCGCTGATGCCACGAAAATGCCGACCGGGGTGCAGTCGACGCTGGGAATCGAAATCGCCCACAGTCGGGGGCAGCGAAGTTACCAGGCGAAAGGCCACTAGCCCCGCGGACGTATCAGCGGATTCGGATGCAGGGTAGCCTTCGGGGAGTGCTTCGCGATAGTTCACGGGCGGGTTGCAGTTCACTGGCATGGAGCGCGCCTGCCAAGCAAGGTCTTTTTCGACGAAGCACTTGCGGGGAGGTGCGTTCGCTTTTCGAAAGCCCGATCGGGACGGCGGGCAAGCCCAGCCTACTAGGCGTCTAGCGAGCGTCCGCCATGCGGGGCGGGAAGGCGATGTCGAGGGACTCGACCGGGAGTTTGCCCGAGATTAGGCGGGGGAGGAGGAGGTCGCGGGTGCGGGTGAGTTGGGCGTTGGATTGGCTCAACGTATCCGCTTGCCCGTGCATTGGCCCGACCAAGTCATCGAACTTGGCCTGCAAGTCGGCTGGTGGGATCGCCAAGCGGAGGCCTTCAAGGTGGTTTCGATTCAAAGTCGGAACGCCTGCGCCCGAGTTGAACTTTTCGAGTTTCATCCCGCGCAGTGTAAAGAAAATGAGGTAGGGCGAGTTGCCGAAAAAATCGCGCACATAGAGAGAGGTGTTCAGAGGCCATGCGCGTTGATTGGTCATCAAGACCTCACCCAAACTGCCGGAGCGTCCGGTGGTGATGACCGGTGGCTCGACTTTGAATTCGGAGTGAAAGGCTTTGATGGAGGTCGAAGCGATGACCGGATAGGGCCCGTCCGTGATCAGTGCGTCGGGTAAATCGTAGCCACGTTTCAGTCGGCAAAAGTCACCGAACCGGCCGTTCCGCCAGCCGGCGGGGATGCCTTTGGTGATTTTGGTGGTGGCGTGGCCGGGGAAGCGGAGGCGAACAAACCATTCGCGGTAGATTTCCTCCGCCATCCGTTCCAGCAGCGCGATCCGCCGCCGGTTCGCATCGAGCAGGTCGTCATACGCCGCCAGCACCGCCGCGATCTTTCGCTGGGTTTCGAGTGCAGGAATGCGAATAGGAAACGACCGAATGGTAGCTGCATTCAGGTTCTGTTGTGAGCCACCGAGCTTGAGCGCCACCAAGTTGTCGTAGCTTCCCTTGAGGTAATAGTAGACGTAGCGGTAGTCCGCCTTTTTAGCATCTACGACCAAGTTGCAGCAGGCCTGATTAGTAGTGAGGTCGATTTTGTTGATCGCCACCGATCCGGCGGTTTCGCCGTCGCCATACATCGCAACGATGACGCTATTTTTCGGCACCAGCTTTACGGACGAATTTTCAAAGCCGCTCTGAGAGATCTTTTCTTCGGTCTCAAATACGACGCCTTGTTTTAGCTCCCCGGTCTTCATCCAAGGTATCGTGCCTTCAATCCAATACTCAGGATTTGAACGCGATGGTGTTCCGCCAGAGTAAACCTTCGCACAAATGCTAGCGACGGATGAGTAACCTTTTTGGCTCATTCGCTTTTGAGGAGCTGGCTGATGTTTTTCGCGACAGTGAGCTGTAATTTAGCGGATGTAGTGTTGAGCGATTCAAGCTTCTCGCTGAGTTCGATCAGCTCCGCCGCGAACTCCTCCTCCGTCTTCCCGTCCTCCTCGATGACGACGCCGACGTAACGGCCGGGGTTGAGGGAAAACTCCTGCTCCGCCACTTCGGCGGGGGTGGCGAGTTTGCAGAGGCCGGTGACGTCTTCGTAGGCGGCTTCGGGGAAACGTTCCTGCAACCAGCGGATGTGCGAAAAGCTGCTTTCGGCTTCTTTGACCTCGGTGTGCAAGGTTTCGAGGGCGGTCTTCAATGCCTTGGTTTTGCGGTCGGCGGTGGCGCGTTTGCCCTCGGCGGCGGCTTCGGCGGCGAGCGTCTTTTCGTGGGCGCGGACGACGCGGTCGAGGTGCTTTAAGCCGTCGTGGAGGGCGGCGAAGAAGGGGTCGAAGGCGGCGCGGAGTTTGTGTTGGGCGCGGTTGTGGGCGGGGAGGTCTTGGTCTTTTGTAGGAGCGAGCTTGCTCGCGATTTGGGGCGTCGGAATCGCCTGCAAGCAGGCTCCTACGTAGGAGGCGTAGGTTTTTTCGAGGTTGGCGAGGGCGGTCCAGGAGGCGACGAGGCCGGCGACGGCGGCGCGGCCTTCGGCGTCGGCGAGGACTTCGAGGAGCTGGGCGGAGACGGGCGCGACTTGGGCGTGGTTTTCACGGAGGCGGGCGAGGCCGGTCTCGAAGTAGCGGTCGATCTGGCGGACGAAGCGGTCGCGGTGTCCGTGGCGCAGGTGCGAGACGAGGGCGAGGTTGGCGACCTGCTCGTCGGAGAATTCGCGGTGGGCGCGGTCGAGCTGGGTGAAGACGTTGCGGGCGTCGATGAAGAGGATGCGGTCGTCGGGCTTGGCGCGGTCGAAGAACCAGAGCGTCGCGGGCAAGGTGACGGTATAAAACATGTTCGACGGCAACGTGAGCATGCCGGCGATGAGGTTCTTCTTAACGAGCGTGGCGCGGATGTCGGCCTCGGAGTGGCGGGCGTCGGAGGCGGAGTTGGCCATGACGAGGGCGGCGCGGCCCTTGGGTTTCAGCGAGGTGGCGAAGAGATTTATCCAGAGGTAATTCGCGTTGGGGACGGTCTCCTTGCCGGCGTCGGCTGACTTGAGCTTGGTCTTGTTGCGGGGGAGACCGTGGGAGTTGAAGCGCGGGTCGCCCTCGATGGATTTGAGTGAGACCTCGTCCACGTTGAAGGGCGGGTTGGCGAGGACGTAGTCGAAGGCGCCGAAACTCTTGTGCGGGTCGTCGTAGTAGGTGTTGGCCTTGTGGATCTCGCCGCGGAGGCCGTTCACCGCGAGGTTCATCTTGGCGAGGTTGACGGTTTCGAGGGTCTTTTCCTGTCCGCACACGAAGACGTCGTCGTCGCCGGATTGGAGGTCGCGGCGATGCTCGGTGATGAACTGGGCGGACTGGACAAACATGCCGCCGGAGCCGCAGGCGGGGTCGAACACGCGGCCGCCGTGGGGCTCGATAATCTCGACCATGAGGCGGACGACGGAGCGCGGGGTGAAGAACTCGCCGCCCTTCTGGCCCTCGCTGCGGGCGAATTCGCCGAGGAAGTATTCGTAGATCTGGCCGAAGATGTCGCCGGTGGCGTCGGGCGGGATGTCGGCGAAGCTGCGGAGGAGATCGTTGGGGATGGTCTTGGTCTTCTCGTCGCGCGTGAGGCGGAAGTAGTCGTCCTTCGGGAGGACGCCCTCGAGCTCGGGTTTATACTGCTCGACGGCCTGCATGGCGGCCTTGAGGGCCTTGGCGATGTCCTTGGACTCGGGGAGGTTTAAGAGGTGGTCGTAGCGGGCGTGGTCGGGGAGGTAGAAGCCGCATTTCTCGATGGCGATGTCGGAGATGGGTTTCTCGCGGCGGGTGCCCTTGAGTTTCTGGTATTCGGCGAGGATGGCGGCCTCGTGGCGGCGGTAGTTGTTGTCGGCGAAGCGGAGGAAGATGATGCCGAGGACGGGAATGGCATACTCGGAGGACTTGAGGTCGGAGTTGGCGCGGAGGTTGTCGGCGGCGCGCCAGAGGTTGGCTTCGAGGTCCTTGAGCTGGGCTTTGGTCATGCGGGTGAGGCATGGATGTGACCGAGAAAATGGAGCGTGGGAAGCGAAAGCGAAGGGGAGGCCGGATCGGGTCGCGGGCGCTCCCCGCTACCGGCGGACAGCGGGCCGGACGGCGGGCAGCGGAGTGCCTGACCGACCTTGAGCGGACGTTCCGGTGGACAGGTGAAGTTACGGGTGGTGCGTGATCGCTGGGGCGTGGCGCGCGGGGGCGAAGATCGATTATCCGGAGTTGCGGAGGCGACTGGGGAGCGGGTGAGCCGCACGGCGGACGGGGGCTTGTGCATGAGCGGGCTGTGTAGTGTCCACTGATGAAATCCGTCAACGGGCGGATTTTCTGGGAGCGGCTTCGGCCAATGGCCTCCACGATGGTGAGCGGAGGGGCGGCTGATGCCGCCGGGGGCGCATAGCGAGGATCATTGCTTCGATCTCCAGCTTTGCGGCTGAGAGTTGGGCGGTGTCGTGGGGGCGGGGGTATGGGGTGCGCTTCATGGCGATGCTGCGGGTGGACGAGCGGCACGATGCGAAGATTGATTATCCGGAGATGTAGAGGTTGTTTGGTCGGGCGTGAACGAAATGAGGGTGAACTCGGAATTCTTGGAGGTCGGCGGGGCGCGGATTTACCGACTTGGCGGGCGGCTGGTTTCCGCTCATCTGCTCGTGGATGACGATGGCCTCGTGTTGGTGGACACGGGGTTTACGGGTATCGCGGCTGAACTCGGAGGCTTGTTGAAGCAAATCGGTCGGTCACCGGGTGAATTGAAGGCGATCTTGCTGACGCATGGGCATCTGGATCACACGGGCGGGGCGAGTCGGATTCAGCGGGATACGGGGGCGTCGGTTTGGGTTCATCCTGCGGACCGGGAGCATGTCGCGGGGCGGGTTCGGTATCGGAGCTGGGCGCGCGGATGCGGGCTGTTGGAAAGCACGGGCCGGGCGGTGATGCGGTTCAAGCCGCCGGAAGTGACCAATGAATTTGTCGATGGGCAGCGGTTGCCGTGGTGGGGCGGGTTACGCGCGGTGCATCTGCCGGGGCACACGCCGGGCCATTGCGGATTTTTCTGCGAACGGACGGGATGGCTTTTGAGCGGGGATGTGTTCGCGAGCTACCGGTGGTCGGTGCATTTGCCTCCGCGTTTTTTGAACCGCGAGCAGGACGGTGTGCGTGGCAGTATTGTGAAGGTTGCCGCGATGGATTTGGGCGGGGTAATTCCGAGTCACTACGATGTGCTGCAGTCGGAGCTGCATTGGCGGCGGCTGAGCGAGCTCGCGAAGCGGAGTGGCTAAACGACGGCAGAATTCTTGATCCGCGCGTCGGCTTCGCGAGCGGCGAGGGGTAAATGGTAAAACCTCTTTCAGGCCAGCCGGTGTTTCCAGTAGTCGGGATTTCTGCGCAGTGGCATCACCGCGAGGATCCAAACGCGGTCCGGTTCGTCGAGGTAAACGACCGCAAACGGGAAGTCGCGCGCGACGTTGCGCCGAGCCGGCGGGTCATATTGACGGAAGGGACTCGGGGCGGCGGCAATCTCGGAGATAAGCCGCTCAATCTCGTCATAAAAGCGTCCACCTAATTCAGCGCCGCCCTGTTCGGTATAATAGGTGGCGGCCTCGGCGTATTCCGCATCGGCTTCCGGATGGAAGGCGTGAGGCTTCACCGGCCGACGATCTGGCGGATTTTGGCGGAGGTTACTTCGCCGGGGATGAGCTGCACCTTACCGCTGCGGATTTCATCAATGCGCCGATGCACGGTCCGGGACCAAGCTTGTGCATGGGCGGGCTGTTGACCGCCGTGAGACTCGAACAACACGCGATCCACCAGATTGATCATCACGTCATGCGGCAGGGAACGGATTTCCTCCACCATTTGGTCAACGGTCATGCTCATGTTCGTAACGTTGCCGACCCCGTGCCGTCCGGCAAGTCCGTCCTCGTCCTGCCGGGGTGGCCCGAACTTATTGCCTATTTACGGCCCGACCCTGTCGCGGCTGGCTACCCTGTCGCGGCTGGCTGACGCGATTAGATCCGTTGAACTGGTTGACGAGGTTTCCGGAACGCTGATTGCCCTTCGCGCCGTCCTTTAGTCAAGAGTCAAGGCATGACGTCTTCGGCTCGTTTACACTTTACGCCTTGGCTGGTGCCGCGCAGGCGCTCCGCGAAGTCGGTGCGCGTGGCGTTTTGCTTCAGCATGCCCACGAGCTTCTTTTCGATAAAAGCCCTCAAGTCCGCGATCTCGATGTTCCGGTGTTCGGTTTGCTTAAAATCCTGCCGGAGTTTTTCGATGTCGATTTTGCTGAGGTCCCGGACCTTGCCGCGCTTGGTAATGGCGAAGGTCTCGTGCTCGGCGACGGCCTGCACGCGGGTCGGGTCCACCACGATGCTCGCATCGAGGAGTTCGCTGATCTTCCGGTCTACGTCGTCGATGTCGGCTTGCTGGATGCAGGTGTCGATCAGAACTTCAGCGCGGTGATGAGCGCGGGGATTTCGCTGGCGGGGACGACGGTGATGTTGTGGGCGAGGTCATAGCGTTTGTCGCCGGGATAGACGACCCAGAGGTGGGCGAGTCCGAGGTCGGCGAGGGCGGTGTGCATCGACTTGGTCGTGCCGGGGGCGTCCGCGTATTTCACCTCGAAGCCGTAGCGTTTGCCGGCCCACACCGTCATGAAGTCGAGCTCGGCACCGGCATGGGTGGCCCAGTAGTAGGTGTCGCGGGTGTCGAGGAGGGCGATGAGTTGTTCGATGACAAAACCTTCCCACGAGGCGCCGAGCTTGGGATGGCCTTGCAGGTCCTCGAAGGTGCCGAGGCCGTGCAAGGCGTGGAGTAGGCCAGTGTCGCGCACGTAGATTTTGGGGGCCTTGACCTGACGTTTGCCGAGGTTCTCGAACCACGGCGGCAGCACTCGCACCATAAAAGCGCCGGCAAGGATATCGAGGTAGCGGCGCGCCGTCGGTTCACTGGTGCCGAGGGAGCGGGCGAACTCTGCCGCGTTCCACGTCTGCCCGTGGTAGTGGGCGATCATGGTCCAGAAGCGGCGCAGTGTGGCCGCGGGCACGGAGATGCCGAGTTGGGGCAGATCGCGTTCCAAGAAGGTGCGCACGAAGTCGAGCCGCCACGCGAGCGAGGCACGGTCGTTGGTCGCAAGAAAGGAGCGGGGGAAGCCGCCGCGCGACCAGAGCGGGAGGATCGACTCGGGACCGGTCTCGGCGAGATGGAAGCCGGCAAGGTCGATGATGCCGATACGACCGGCCAGTGACTCGGAGAGACCGCGAACGAATTCGGGTGAGGCGCTGCCGGTGAGGAGGAAGCGTGCCGGGACGTCGGGCCGGTCGAGCAAGACGCGCAACACGGGGAAGAGCTCGGGCAGGCGTTGGGCCTCGTCGATGACGACCAAGCCACGCAGCGGGCGGAGGGTCTGTTCGGGGCTGGCCAATTTCTGAAGGTCGGTCGGGCTCTCCAAATCGAAGAAGGTGACCTCCGGCGCGTCGGCGGCGAGGGTGCGGGCCAAGGTGGTCTTGCCGCACTGGCGCGGGCCCTCGATGGCCACAGCGGGGTGGACCTCGTAGGATTCGCGGATACGGGCAAGGGCTTGAGGCCGACTAATCACTTGCCCTGACGTATCCTTGAAAATCGAAATGTAAACGTTCGGTTTTCGTGGAAGTGTGGTTTATGTATTCAGCGCCGTTGAAGGTGAGTGAGTTGTGCATCTAAAGATCCAGACAAAATCACGGGTTGCTGGTGTAAGTAGCTTAAAATCCTTCCAGAGCAGCTCAATGAGTCGAAGTGCTGGCGGGCTCAGGGCCGTGCTGGGCGGGAAGGCGCGATAGGGAGGGACTCGACCGGGAGTTGGCCCGAGATCAGGCGGAGGAGTGAGGAGGTCGCGGGTGCGCGTGGCCCGATGTAGCCCCGAACGGTGGTCGGGGTCTCCGGGAAACGCCCGACCACCGGCCGGGCCTACACCAGAGCGGATGGGGGCGAAACTGCTTTTGACCTCGGGGTGCAGGGTTTCGAGGGCGGTCTTCAATGCCTTGGTCTTGCGGTCGGCGGTGATGAAATCGATCCCATGGGCGGGGACGCCCAGGCCACGTTTGGAATCGGCGCAGTAACGGGCGTAGGTTTTTTCGAGTTGGGCGAGGGCGGTCAACGTGGCGCGACGGCGGCGCGGCCTTCGGCGGCGGCCAGGACTTCGATCAACGGGGCGGAGACGTGGGCGACGGCGCGGTCGAAGAACCGGAGCGTCGCGGGCAAGGAGGCATGGATGTGACCGAGAAAACGGAGGGCGGGAAGCGAAAGTGAAGCGGAGGCCGGATCGGGTCGCGGGCGCTCCCCGCTACCGGCGGACAGGGGGCCGGACGGCGGGCAGCGGAGTGCCCGCCCGACCTTGAGCAGAGGTGCGGGGCGCGACGGCCGCTCAGCCGGCAAAGAACTTTAGGATGCGGCGCATCGATTTTACGAGGAGGTCGATTTCTTCCTCGGTGTTGTAGACGTAGAAGCTGGCGCGGGTCGTCGATGATAAGCCGAGTTTGCGCATCAAGGGCTGGTTGCAGTGATGGCCGCCACGCAACGCAATGCCATCTTGGTCGGCAAACGTGACCACGTCGTGGGCGTGGGCTTCGGCAAAGGCGAAGCTGACGAGACCGCCGCGCGGTTGGCCGGGGCGCGGGCCGAGGATGCGGATGCCGGGAAGTTCGGCCAAGGCGGCGCAGGCGAGCTCGCCAAGGTGGTGGTCGTGGGCACTGATCGCGGGGCGGCCGAGGGCGTCGAGGTAATCAAACGCGGCGTGCAGGCCGATGGCGTCGGCCACGTTGGGCGTGCCGGCCTCGAACCGCTCGGGCGAGGGTTTCCAGGTCGCGCCTTCGTAGGTCACGGAGACCACGATGCCGCCGCCAGTTTGGTAGGGGGGCATGGCGTTGAGGAGCGCGCGTTTTCCGTAGAGCACGCCGATGCCGGTGGGGCCGGCCATCTTGTGTCCGCTAAAAGCCAGGAAGTCGCAGCCGATGGCCTGCACGTCGATCGGCTCGTGGCCGATGGATTGCGCGGCGTCGATGAGCGTAACGGCGCCGACAGCGCGGGCTTTGGCACAGAGGGCGGCAGCATCGGTGAGGATGCCGAGGGTGTTGGAGAGATGGGTGAACGCGAAGAGCTTCACCTGCGGAGTGAGCAGGCGGTCGAGCGCGTCGAGGTCGAGTCCGAGCTCGGCATCGATGCCGAGGACGGGAACGTATTTCAACGTAGCGCCGGTGCGGGCGGCGAGTTGCTGCCAGGGGACCAGGTTGGAGTGGTGCTCCATCTCGGTCGTGAGGATGACGTCGCCGGGCTTGAGGTTCGTATTGCCCCAGGAGTGGGCGACCAGGTTGACGGATTCGGTGGTGCCGCGCGTGAAGATGATCTCGGCGGGATCGGCGGCGTTGATGAATTTGGCGGTGCGGGCGCGGGCGGCTTCGTAGCCGTCGGTGGCGCGCATGGAGAGCGCGTGGAGCCCGCGGTGGACGTTGGAGTTGTCGCGTTCGTAGTAGCGGGCAACCGCGTCGATGACGCTGCGCGGTTTCTGGGTGGTCGCGCCGTTGTCGAGGTAGACGAGGGGCTTACCGCCTACGTGTTGATCGAGAACGGGGAAGTCGAAGCGGAGGTTGGGAGAGAGATTCACGGAGTGGCGGATTTTTTAACCACGAAACACACGAAATACATGAAAGGCGGAAATCGGAATCGAAGAGAAAGAGTGAGGATAGCGGAAACAGTTAGGCGGAGGGCGGCTGTTTGAGGGCTTCGAGGGCGGCGTGCCAGCCGAGGGTGGCGCACTTGATGCGGGCGGGGAAGGCGTGGACGCCGGCAAACGCGGCGAGATCGCTGATCTCCTCGGGGGCCTGGCCGCTGGTGACGATCTGCTTGAATTCGTTGAAGAGCGCCTCGGCTTCGGTGGCGGTTTTGCCTTTGACCTGGGTCGTCATGAGCGAGGTGGCGGCTTGCGAGATGGCGCAGCCGGAGCCTTCAAAACCGATGGCATCGACGCGGTCGCTGGCATCGAGGTGCAGGTAGACGGTGCAGTTGTCGCCGCAGCTCGGGTTGTCGCCCGTGGCCACGCGATTGGCGGTCGGCGGCTTGCCGCGATTGCGGGGACGTTTGTTGTGGTCGAGGATGACCGACTGATAGAGATCGGTGAGATCGGACATGAGGGAAATGACGAATGACTAATGTCTAACGACCAATGAAGCACAAACTGGGGACGCAGATTTGACGTCGTTTGGGTTTCAACCGCTGCCTGGCCGGCAATGGCGCGGGAAACCTTTGGGTTGGCCCTCAAGTTGCTAATTCGAGATCCTCCCTTACGCCCGATTTTCCTCTCCGTATATGTTGCAACGCCTTTTTAAACTTTCCGAGCATCGCACTCATGTGAGTCGCGAGCTCTTCGCCGGCATGGCCACGTTTGCGGCCATGGCCTACATCCTGGCGGTCAACCCGGCGATTTTGATGAACGGCTTCGGGGCGGACCCGGCGATCGGCAGCGACCCGACCTCGGCTTCGTTCCTCGCGGTCAAAGGCGCGTTAGTCACCGTCACCGCGCTCACGGCGGCCATCAGCACGATCTTGATGGCGCTGATGACGAACTACCCGATCGCGCTGGCGCCGGGTATGGGCATCAACGCGTTTTTTGCGTTCAGCATCTGTCTGGGTGCCGGCGTGCCTTGGCAGCAGGCGCTCGGCATGGTGTTTATCAACGGCTGCCTGTTTCTGCTGCTGTCGGTGACGGGTGTCCGTGAGAAGATCGTGAAGTGCATCCCGTATTCACTGAAAATCGCGATCACGTGCGGCATCGGTATTTTTATCGCGTTCATCGGACTGAAAAACGCGGGAATCATCGTCTCGAATCCGGCGACCTTGGTGGCGCCGGGCAACTTCACCGAAGGGCCCGTGGCGCTCGGTCTGATTGGCATCGTGCTCGTGTTGGTGTTGGTGGCGCGGCGGGTGCCCGGCGCGATTGTCATCGGCATTGCCGCGACCACGGTGATCGGGTTGTTCGTGCCGGACGGGCAGGGCGGGCAGGTCACGCGGATGCCGGAATCGCTCTTTGCGTGGCCGGCCTCGCCCGCTCCCGTGTTTTTGAAACTCGAGTTCGGCTTCATGAGCAGTCTGGAAACGTTCCTGAAAATCCTGCCGCTGCTGCTCACGCTGCTGTTGGTCGATATGTTCGATAACATCGGCACGTTGATTGGCGTGACCAAGCGGGCCGGTTTGCTCGACAAGGACGGCCACCTGCCGAAGGCCGGCCCCGCGTTGATGGCGGACTCAATGGCGGCGATCCTCAGCTCGCTCTTCGGCACCTCGACGGTGGTCAGTTATATTGAAAGCGCCTCGGGCGTGGAGGCGGGCGGGCGCACCGGGCTCACGGCGATTTCGACCGCAGTGCTTCTCTTGTTGGCGCTCTTTTTGACGCCGTTGATTTTGATCATTCCGGCGGCTGCGACCGCGCCGGCCTTGGTGGTGGTGGGCGTCTTCATGCTCCAATCGGTGACGGAGATTGAGATGAGCGATTTCCGTATCGCGGCTCCAGCGGCGCTCACGATCATCGGTATACCGCTCAGCTTCAGCATCGCCGAAGGCATTGGTTTCGGGCTCATCTCCGCGGCGTTGCTGGCGATTGCGACGGGCAAGCCCCGCGGGTTTACGGTTACGGGTTATGTTATCGCGGTTATCTTCTTTTTAGAGTTCTTCCATATCTTCCCGTTCAGCGGTTAAAACGCACTTTCATGAGTCTTCTTTCTCCCCCTTCCGCCGACTTGGTTTTGGAACCTGATTTCGATGCACTGATCGCCCAGTTGCAGCACGTCGCCGGTTCGGTGCTTGCGCCTAAGCCGGTGGATGATCGGCCGCTCTACGGAACGACGCTCTACATTGCGACGTGCACGTTGGATACGCGCTTCGGGTATTTCCGGGCGCACATTTTTCAGGACATCATCGACAAGCATTACATCATTGCGCTCGCGCACGGTGACATCGTCAAAGCCACCACGCTCTACACCCGCTTGCACTCGTCTTGTGTGACCAGCGAGACGCTGCGGGGCTGCGACTGCGATTGCGTGCAGCAGTTGGAAGGCGCTTTCAAAGTCATCGCCGAGAAGGGCAACGGGATCCTGTTTTATCTCATGCAGGAAGGCCGCGGCGTCGGCTACGTGGGCAAGGCCCGCGACCGTATGTTGGTGCAGGCTTCGCTCGACCAACTCTCGACGTTCACCGCCTACGCGGCGATGGGGCTCAAAAAAGACCACCGCAACTACGAGAACATTTCGCACATCTGCTACCTACTCGGGATCACCGCCTCGTTCACGGTGCTCACCAACAACCCCGACAAAGTCGACGCCATGAAGTCGCAAGGCCTTTCCGTCGCGGGCACCGAGGCGCTGGAGTTCGAGCCCTCGCCGTTCAACCTCGCTTACCTCACGTCGAAGGCGGCCGGCGGTCACATCTTGAAGCGCCCGTCGGAAACCTCGGTCAAACGCGCGCTGCCGCCCGAGCCCGTCGTCCCGTTCAAGCCGTATGCTCTGCCCGAAGCGCGGCGCTTCATTTACTCGGCCAGCTACTTCCTGCCGATGAAGCCGGTGGACAACGATATCCTGATCACGGAAGCGCAGTTCAAAGAGCTTTTTCAAAACGACGCGCTTACCCGTTACACGTCCGGCAAGCGCCCGCTGGTGCTCGGTTACACGGCGATTCGAGGAAACCGCTTCTTCATCAAAATCTCCGTCGATAACCTTAACTCTTTCAAGCAGGACAACCCCTACGACCCGATCCTTGATCTGCTCACCACGCCTTACTGGTTCCGCGTGCATGTTTATTACGACATCGTGACCTCGCAGGATTTTGTCGTCCTCACGCACGGCAAGCCCGAGATCTACGACCTGCCCGTCGTGCGGCTGCACAGCGAATCCCTCTTCAACCGCTTCCCGCTGCGCACCGTGGAGAACCGCGACAAGATGAAGCTCTCCGTAAAACACATCGTCACTTACGGCGTCGGCGCGATGCTCCTCCTGCACAACGACGGACGCGGTGCTGGCTTCGGTGCCTACGCCACCGATCGCATGATGACCGGTTCGAATCAGGCGCTCTCCTCCGACGAGGCCTACCGTAAGCTCGGTGTGGGCTACGACAGCCGCGACTACGATTCCTCCATCGCGCTCCTGCGTCATCACATTCCGAACGAGAAGATTCAGATGGTGATGAATTCGCCCGCGAGCCTCGTGAAAAAACCCGAATACGCCGAGGCCCTCAACCGCCATAAGATCGACGTGGAAAAGTGGATCTTCCTTGAGGACTGAGCCGCGCCCCCAACCGCAGGGTAGGGCGTGGACTCCGTTCCGCGCCTTCCGATCCGGCGGTGAGCGGAGTCACCGCCCTACCTCTCCAGCCTTCAGACACTGTCCAGCACGCAAACACCCCGAGCTTAAACCTCACCTCACCCCATGCCTGACGCCATCGCCGATCCGCTTGGTCACGACCTGCTCGCCAAGCGGATCGCGTGCATCCCCGACGTCTTGGCTGACATGATTGCCCGGGGGCAGGCGCCGCTTAAACAGGCCACGCGGGTGGCGCAGCGGTTCATCATCACCGGCACGGGCAGCTCCGAGGCGCATGCCCGCTACCTGGCGATGCTCATCAACCTCTACACCGACCGGGCGGCTTCGTATCTGCCGCTGTCGGGCTTCGTCGATTGGCATCGTGACGCGTTTGCGGGCAAGACGCTCATCGTCTTTTCCCAAGGCGTCTCGCCCAACGCGCAGATCGCGCTCAATCGCCGCAAGGATTTCGCCCATTGCGTGCTCTTCACTGCGACGACGCCGGCGGCAGCGCTGGCGGCGGGCAAACGGGACCGCGCCGCGCTGCTTCAGAGCATCCTCGATGCGGGCGGCGACTTGGTGGAATTCCCGCTGGCCGAGGAATACACGACGCTCATCCGCTTCGTCGGTCCGCTGGCGGGTTATCTCTCGGCGCTGCAGTTCGTGGCGCAACTCGACGGCTGCCGGTTCAAGGCCCCCGACGCGGCAACTCTGCTGCCGCTCTTGCAAGAGCCCGCGCCGCCCGAATTGCTCGATGCGATGATCCGCCTGCCGAGCGCGTTCTCGCAGGGCTTCAACATCGTGACCGCCGCGCCCATCTCGGACTTCTCGCAGAACCTGGCCTGTAAATTCATGGAAGGCGTTTTCTGGCCGTGCCCGCCGATCTCGGATTTTCTCCAGTTCGCCCACGGCCCGTTTCAGCAGATGAACGCGCACCCGAAGCCCGTGATCATTCTCCAGGGCGACTCCGGGGCCGAGGCCGAGCTGGTGGACCGCAGTGTCCGCATGTTGCGCGAGGCGGGACTTGGTGCGTTCGTGGTCCGTGTAAACGCACCGCCCTTGTATTCGATTTTTGGATTTGAAGCGGCGCTCAACGCCCTGGTTCTCGCCGTGATGCGCCACCTGCGGGTGGATCAGGTCAACTGGCCCGGCAAGGGGCGCGATGATCTGCTCTACGGGTTTTGTCCCGACGCCTGAACGCGCTCTGTGGGAGGGACGACCTCCGTGTCGTCCGGATCGAGTGAAGATTGCGGGTGCGGTTTCGAGCCGGACGACACGGAGGTCGTCCCTCCCTGGGGGATGAGTTGTTTTGCTAGCGGGCCTCGGGCCGGGCAGGGTGCGGGCCGCTGCCCGGAAACGCGGCCGGAGGCCGCGTCTACTTTGGCACCGGCTCTGCTGAAGGACCCATCACTCGCATGAACCTGCCCGACCACTTGGACCTTCTTTACACGCCTGAGCAGATCAACGCCCGTCTCGGTGAACTTGCCGCCTCCCTCGACACGTGGGCGGTCGAGGCGCAGGCGGAAACCGACCGCCTCTTGATTGCGGTGTGTCTGTTGCGCGGCGGCGTATTCTTTTTCGGCGACGTGCTATTGCACATGAAGCACTCGGTGGAGCCCGGCTTTTGCCGCGCCTGGAGCTACGCGAAACAAGCCAACGGCCAGCCCGAGGACACGGTGCGCATGGACTGGCAGGGCCTCGACGTGAGAGGCCGCGATGTGGTTTTGATTGATAACATCTGTGACAGCGGTCGCACCCTCGCGGTCGCCTCGGAGTGGCTGGGCGCATGGGGTGCGCGCAAGGTGCGGACCGCCGTGATCGTGCACCGGGTGCGCGCCGATTCGCAGCACACGCCGACGTTGATCGGGTTCACGTATCCGGGTGCCGAGTGGCTGGTGGGCTACGGCCTGCGCGACCGCGAGGCGCAGATGATGAATACGCGGCTCATCTGCACGGTGCGTGCGGGCGGTGGTTGAAAGGAAATGCGGACTTTTTTCGTCACGGAGAGCACAGAGTCCCAAACCAGAGTTCACGGAGTGCGGCCCCTCCGAACCTGCCGGGCTCTGTGAACTCGGATCGGGACTCCGGCTCGGCTCTGTGACCAATCCGGAGCAAGATTTCGGGAAACGCGGCAGATGCCGCGTCGACTTACTCGATCCGCACGTAGTCCTGCGGGCTGAACGCCGGGAAGGTGATGGCGTAGAACTCCAGAGGTTCGGTGGCTTCCGTCGATGCGGTGAGCGAGTGATGCACGCCGGGTTTCATGACCACGACGGAGCCGGCCGACACCGCAGTGGCGTCTTTGCCCAGCACGACGGTTCCTCGACCTGAGATGATTAAGAACACCTCTTCGCCGACTTTGTTGTAGCTCGTGCCGGTGCCCTTGCCGGGGGCGAGCGTGAAGCGGGCAATGCTGTAGTCTGACGTCTTTGCCGCTGCGGTGCGGCCGATTAGTTCGCGCAGCTCCACGCCGGGCGCCATCGAAAACGTCGGGATGCTGTCGGGTGAGAACACGGTGGGCGTCGGCTCTTGCGCCGCTTTGGTGGCGGGTGCGGGTTGGCCGGGCGGCCGTGACAGGAACTCCGCACGCGTGAGCTCGGCGATGAGAGTCGCACGGTCCGGGTAGGCGGCTTGAAGCTCATCGCGGTAGCCGGACTCGTAGTCGGTGTAATCGAAGCCGGGTGCGAGCGTGCATCCGAAAAGCGAATACGCCTCGGGCGCGGCCGACAACGGACGAGCGCCCATCCAGGTGCCGGCGAGCACGGGGAACTGCGGGCGTTGGCCGGCGAGCACATCGGCTCCGAGGATGACGATCTCGCTGCGTCCGTCGGGGTGGAGGAGCACTAACTCGATGGGGTCGCCGGCGTGAAAATGCCAGACCTCATCGGTCCGCAGGCGATGCAGGGCCGAAAAATCCGCGTGCGTCACCAAGGCGTAGATGGAGGTGCCGGCGAGACGGGAGGAACCGTAGCGGGGCGGAAGGCCGCCGGCGGGAATGCGGTCGGCGCTTTCGTAGGTGACCGCAAACCACGCGCCCTCGTCGGGGATCTTGGCCATCTTGAGGTGCTCTATGATTCGCCGGGAGGTGGGGGGTGTTGCCGTCACGGTCGTGGCGGAGGCGATGACCGCAGCGAGGCAAGGGGCGATGAGGAAACGTAACGACGGAATTTTTAGCCGCAAAAAAGCGCAAGGTGCCGTCCGGCGGGCGGATCCTTGCGTCGCGCCTATAGGCGCGCGGGAGGGGTTCATATGTAGCGAGTCTGATGGGTGATTTTTGGGTGACATGGTTCGGTTGGGTGGGGGAGGGACCGGCTCTGTCC
>JANODO010000092.1:0-1648 GCA_031412735.1 Rariglobus sp.
CTCCGCGGTCGCAGATGTGAGCCCAACGAGACCAAATCCCAAGCAAAGCACCAGCGACACAGCCGCTTTGAACCGTCGGATGAGAAGGTGCGTGATCATCGGCTGAAGACTGACTCGTTGCTCAAGTGGTAGTGCGGCTGATTCCCGGAAATTCGGTTCCGCTCACTCGACGCATTATGATTTTGATCCGCTTTCCGTCGAGCGCTCCGAGGGTCGAGGAAGCGGCTGCCAGCGATGCTTCTCTCCCTAAACCGACGCTCACGCAGCTTACGAGCAGAGAGATTAGTCCTCGTTGTGCAATGCACCAGACCACTCAGGAAATGCCGAAGCAGGGAAGTTGACTGAAACAACAAGGGCCACTATTTCAATCCAAAGATACTTATTGAAATAGCTTCTTTCCTTATTTCACCGTGAAACGCCGCACCGCTACCGCACCCAAAGCCTCGGGCCGATGGATCAAGACGCTCGCGGGGTATCGTGCTTTTCACCCCGACCCGCTGCCGCCGGAACTGACTTGGACGCCAAAGCTGGTGCGCGCCTTGTCGGATGCGGATTCGGGAGCCGCATCGAAGGCACGCAATCGACACTCGGCGAACTGCTCGCCGCCGAGGTCGGGGCGGCCGTGGCGCGCAGCCCCGAGGATCTGCGCGAGGTCGGCAACTACGTGGCCGCGCTCGAACACGGCATCGCGCGGCTCAAGACGCTGCCGCTCTCCGTGCGGCTCGTGCGCGAGTTGCACGAAAAGCTAATGACCGGCGTCCGCG
Source organism: Rariglobus sp. (assembly GCA_031412735.1). Taxonomy (GTDB): domain Bacteria; phylum Verrucomicrobiota; class Verrucomicrobiia; order Opitutales; family Opitutaceae; genus Rariglobus. The sequence continues at coordinate 765 of JANODO010000092.1, forward strand.
GCGATTACGCGACGCCTGGCGAACTGCGCCGGTCGCAGAATTGGATCGGCCCGCCCGGTTCCACGCTGGCGCAGGCGACCTACGTTCCGCCACCGCACGAGGAAAAATGCTCGATGACTTAGGCGCGTGGGAAAAATTCCTCCACGACGAAACCCTGCCGCCGCTGGTCCAGACCGCACTGATGCACTACCAGTTCGAGGCGATCCACCCGTTCCTCGACGGCAACGGCCGCGTCGGACGCCTGCTCATCACGCTGCTGCTCATGCAGCGCGGCGTGCTGCCATTGCCGCTGCTCTACCTCAGCGCATTCTTCGAGGCGACGCGTCGCGACTACTACGACGGCCTTCGCGCCGTCACCGAACGCAGCGCGTGGGAAGACTGGCTGCTGTATTTCCTCAACGGCGTCGCGCGGCAAAGCGAAGACGCGCTCAGCCGTGCCGAGCGGATCAACCAGCAACTCGACCAATGGCGGGAGCGCGTGAGCCGCACCGGATCAGGCGTCGCCCTGCGGTTGCTCGATCTGCTCGGCACGAATCCCTTCATCACCGTGCGCAAGGCCGAAGCCCAGCTCGGCGTCGCCTACAACACTGCCGCGGCGGCGCTTCGTCGTCTCGTAAAGCTGCGGATCGTGAAACAGATCGGTGAGGCGCGCCGCGACCGCGTGTTCTGCGCGCAGGCGTTGCTGGACATCCTCGAAGAGCCGCCACGCTTGCGTCCGACGTGAGTGGCGTCGCGGGCCGCGTCTCGCGAGATCGGAAGCAATCTTTTATGAGCGAGCGCCTCCCAATCGGTTAAAGCGACCATCACTCAAATCGTATGACCGCGCCCTTTTAGCGCTTTACACCTTTTGCGCGGCTATCCTCACCCTCCGCGACGCCTTCCGT
>JANODO010000093.1:0-12909 GCA_031412735.1 Rariglobus sp.
TCATCGAATAAATGAAGACTTAAGGCAGACGGCGCCCGGAGGTCGCCGTCCACCCCAAGCCCTCATCCCCCCTCGGCCCGCACCTGCGCATCCGCCTCGATCAGCGCTTTAACGCGGTCGAGTTCGGCTTTCACCTGCGACTTCACCGTCGCCAACTCGGCCGCGGTCTTCACCGGCGCACTCGCGAAGACGTAGAACTTCATCTTCGGCTCCGTGCCACTACCACGCGCAGCAAAGCTATAGCCGTTGGCCAGCGTGACTAAATACAAGTCCTGCTTCGGGATCGCCTCGCCATCCGCATCATGGAAAACCTCCACCCCGAAGTCCTGGAACTTCGTGACCGCCACCTCGCCAAACGCCTTGGGCGGCGTCGCCCGATAACTCTTCAAGATGTTCTTGATCTTGGCCGCACCGGTCGCGCCTTCGTAGTAAAGGTTGATCACGCCTTCGAGGTAGAAGCCGTATTTGAGGTAAACCTCGTCGAGATACTCCGGCACCGTCTTGCCCTGGGCTTTCACCGCCGCGCATACCTCGGCGAACATCAAGCACGCCGCGTTGCCGTCCTTGTCGCGCACGTAGTCGTTGGGCAGGTAACCATAGCTTTCTTCGCAGCCGAACGCGTAGAACGTGCTGTATTTCTGGAGCAGTTTCACGCGGGTCTCGAATGGCGTCGCGTCGTAATCAAGGGCGATACCCTCCGATTTCAGCAGCGCGCCTTTGAGCTGGTCTTCGTAGCCCTTGATCTTGGCGGCGATCCACTTAAAACCCGTCAGCGTGTTGATGACTTTCACCCCGTGTCCACGACCCACCGCGTCCTGCAGCGAGGTGGTCACGTAGGTCTTCACAATGGCCACCCGGTGGGAGCCTGCGGCGGGGATCACACCAAGTTCCTTGTATTTGGTAAGCCGATACTCGGCGAGCAGGGCCCCGATCTGGTTGCCGGTGAGCAGGTGCTGTTTTCCATCGGCGCCGCGCACGGCGACGCCCATGCGGTCGCAATCGGGGTCGGTCGCCAAGACCACGTCGAGGTCCTGCGCCTCGGCCAGCTTCACGGCCAACGCCAACGCGTCGGCGTTCTCGGGATTGGGCGACTTTACCGTCGAAAAGCGCGGATCAAACGCCACCTGCTCCTTGACCTCGTGCACCTCCGCGCCGGCATGCACCAGCAAGGGGACCGACATCACGCCGCCCGTGCCATGGATGTTGGTGAAGGCGACTTTGAGCTTCGTCTTCTTAAACACCGAGGGGTCGATCGCCGCCTTGGCCGCGACCGCCAGGTATGCGTTGTCGGCCGGGCCTCCCAACGTGACCACGCGGGCGAGATCCTTCTCAAGGAACGCGGTGAGATCGGTCAGCGGGACCGCATTCACTTCGGCGACGATACCGGTGTCGTGCGGGGCAACCACTTGGGCGCCGTCCTCGAAGTAGGCCTTGAAGCCGTTGTCGTGGGGCGGATTGTGGCTCGCCGTGATGACCACGCCGGCGTGCGCCTTTAGGTAGCGCACCGAAAAGCTGAGCTGCGGCGTCGAACGCGGGCCTTCGAAGATGTAGGCGTTGCCGCCGAGCTTCGCCCAAGCCGATGCCGCCAGCTCGCAAAAGTGGCGCGAGAAATGGCGCACGTCGTGCGCGATCACCAACGAGGGCACCTCGGCGCGGCCGGCCTGCGTGAGGTAGTTTTTCGTATATCGAAAAAGTCCGATGGTCGCCCGCGTGAGTGTGAAGTCGTTCAGAATATTGCTGCCGATCGCGGCATACGCCGGTGTGCCCAGCGCGCCGGGCGTGCCCGTTTCGGCGGAGGTCGGCAGATGCCCGATGGTGCGTCCGCGGATGCCGCCCGTGCCGAACTCGAGGTCGCGGTAGAATCGGTTGTTCAACTCTTCCCACGCGGCCTGGTTGGCGAGTTCTTCAATGCTGGCAACCGCCCAGGAGGGCAGCGACGCGGCCAGCCAGGTGGTCAGATTCTGAACCGTGGTGGGAAGCAATTTGCCGGACTGGCCGGCGGCTTGGATCGTGGAAAGAAGACTCATAAATAATTATGAAAATGGAGGGGTAATTATGGGGAACTCAGGAAATCGGGAAAAGACGCCAAAAGATATTTCACCTATCTGGCTCGTTCCTGATTTCCTGAGTTCCCCATAAACACGCGTAAGGTTGTTAGGCTGAAAGATAGAGGCCGTCTTTTATTTCAGGTTTTGGAGAGAGTTTTTTCCAGGCATCGGCAAACGAATCCTCGTCGTAGCCAAAGAGGGGCGACACCTCGACCGCGAAGGACGGCAGGCCCGTGGCATCGGTGGCGATAACCGCGCCGTTGGCCTTGAGCCAGCGGACGAATTGGCGGAGCTGGTCGTCACGGCAAGTCTTGGGCGAATCGAGACCCTCGGCGTTTTTAACCGGCGAGAAATCGTCTTCGCGGCGCGTTTCGATGATGACCGGATTGGATGCAAAGGGGAGCGCATCAAAGACGAACATTTCAAACTTCACGCCGTTGGCCTTTTCGGGCTTCACCGGGTTGCCGGCCGCGTCGATGGTCGGGATCTTTTTGTCGGCGCGATGGAAGGGTAGCGAGTTTTCGCCGCGAGCCATGCGACGGATAAATTTAGTATCCAGAATATGGATAGCGATGCTGCCGGCGATGTAACGGAGCGCCCCGGTCGCAGGGTCGATCTGCTCCTGATAATCCTTCGGAAGGTCGGAGTATTCGATGACGATGCTCTGGCCGTTCTGCGCACAGAAGTGGCCGACCTTCTCGCCGGCATAGGCCTTGGCGACCATCTTGCTCGACATCTCGGAACCCCGCAGCACGTGCCAGCCGATAAAGGTCGGGTCGAGGCCGCGCACCAGCGGGTTATCCACCTGGAAGTAGCTAAGGATGTCGATGCCCTCTTTCTCCATCAGGTCGAGCGCACCGCTGCGATCAAGCGCGCGCAGCGAACCACCGTGGCCGTCCGGAGACATGGCGATGGAGCCTTTGGATTCGAGGAGAATTTTGCCTTCAGGCGTCACCGCCGGCATGCGGCCCTGGCGGAAAAAATGCACGTGAGTCGGCGCGAGGCCGAAGTAGTGATGCTGAACGAAAAACCCTTCGGTCGCCGCATGATTCATGTTGCTCGTCATGACGAACCAGTGGATCGGCTTGCCATAACGCACGCCGGTGGCGCGCACCTTTTCGGCGAATACCTGGAAGAGCGTTTTCTGCTTGATGGGAGTGACCGGGAACGTGCCCTTGGGTCCGTCGTAGCCGAGGCGCGTGCCTTGCCCACCGGCGACGGTGAACGCGGCCACGCGACCGGCGCGCAAAGCGGCTTCGCCGGCGGTCTTGGCAGAGGCCCAGGCCTTGGTATCGCCACCGTTTTCCGGGCGGCGCTCGTAAGGAGCGGGGGCGAGGCCGTTGAGGTCCACACCGGCCACCGCATCCTTGGCAAGCAAGGTGCGCGTGAGACGGTCGATCTCGGCGAGGTCGATTTCGGCGGCCTCGGCGAGAAGTGCCTTTTGGGCCTCGGGGGCGAGCTCGTTATAGAAGGAAAAAACGTGCCCTTGTCCGGCGCGTTCAAAGTCTTGGATCAACGGGGGTTTGGCCATGAGTAGGGCCAAGATACAGCAAGGCACTGCAAGGCAGAGCAATGCCTTTTTGGGAGGTCCGGGCGGGCACCGGAGGGAAGTGAGCGGGAGTTTTCGGTATCCGAAAGGTAGGAGCCCGTTTACGGGCGATTTTGGGTCTGCGCACGAGGACAACATGTTCGCACGCCGCTCATCGCCCGTAAACGGGCTCCTACCTTTCGGAGCGGCACAAAAAATGGCCCGACGTGCGTCGGGCCTTTTTTCGAATCCACTCACATCGCTCAGACCGGCACGGAGGGCAGGCTCCAGATGTCTTTGGCGTATTCGCGAATCGTGCGGTCGCTGGAGAACTTGCCGACGCGGGCGGTGTTGAGGATCGCCATCTTGGCCCAACGGGCTGTGTCGCGGTAGGCCGCGTCAACGCGCTCGTGCGCCAGCACGTAGGCACGGTAATCGGCCAGCACCTTGTAGGGGTCGCCACCATCCAGCAGGCTGTGGTGGAGAGCACCAAAGGCGTGGCTCTCGCCGGGCGTGAAGTAGTCCGAGCCGAGCCAGTCAACGACGGCGCGAAGCTCGTCGTCGGCACCGTAATAGGTCCACGGGTTGTAGCCCTGGGCGTCGAGCGCCTCCACGTCGGGCACCTTCAAGCCGAAGATGAAGATGTTGTCGTCACCGACCTCCTCGCCGATTTCCACGTTGGCACCATCGAGCGTGCCGATGGTGAGTGAACCATTGAGGGCGAGCTTCATGTTGCCCGTGCCGGACGCTTCCTTGCCCGCGGTGGAGATTTGCTCCGAGAGGTCGGAAGCGGGGATGATACGCTCGGCCAGGGAGACCCGGTAGTTGGGCAGGAAGGCGACCTTCAGCTTCCCGCCGATACGCGCGTCCTTGTTGATGCGGTCGCCGATGACATTGATGGCGCGAATGATGTTTTTCGCGAGGTCGTAGCCGGGCGCGGCCTTGGCACCGAAGATGAAGACACGAGGAACGATATCGAGCGCCGGGTTTTGAATCAGGCGGCGGTAAAGCGTGAGGATGTGGAGCAGGTTGAGATGCTGGCGCTTGTATTCATGGAGGCGCTTGATCTGCACATCGAAGAGCGCGTCGGGTGACACGTCGACGCCGCACTGGTCTTTGATGACGGCGGCGAGGTCTTCCTTGTTAGCGCGCTTGATGGCCATGAATTCCTTCTGGAAATCCGCTGTGTCGGCAAATTTTTCGAGACCGCGCAACACATCGAGATCACGCGCCCAGACGGTGGGAGCACCCAGTTTCGAGGTGATCAGCGCGGAGAGGCGCGGGTTGCAATCCAGGAGCCAGCGACGCGGGGTGATACCGTTGGTCTTGTTTTGGAATTTACCGGGATAAAGCGCGTCGAAGTCGGGGAAGAGATCCTTCTTAAGGAGCTCCGTGTGCAGAGCGGCGACACCGTTAACGGCGTGCGACCCGACGACCGCGAGGTTCGCCATGCGGAAGGCCTTCGCACCGCCCTCTTCAACGAGCGAGAGGATGGATTTTTTGTGGTTATCGCCGGGCCACTTGGCTTCGACGACCTCCATCAGGCGGCGGTTGATCTCAAAAACGATCTGCGTGTGGCGCGGAAGGACGCGGGTGAAGAGCGGCACGCCCCACTTCTCAAGCGCTTCGGGGAGGAGCGTGTGGTTGGTGTAGCCGAAGGTCTTGGTGACAATTCCCCAAGCGGCTTCCCAGGCAAAATTATGCTCGTCGAGGAGGATGCGGAGAAGCTCGGCGACGGCGACGGCGGGATGCGTGTCGTTGAGCTGAACCGCGACCTTGGAGTCGAAGTTGGCCCACGAGTTGCCAGCGTGACGGAAGTGACGGCGGATGATGTCTCGCAGTGAGCAGGCCACGAAAAAATACTGCTGCACGAGGCGCAGTTCCTTGCCGTTTTCGGTCTTGTCGTTCGGGTAAAGGACCTTCGAGACGGTCTCGCCGATGGCTTTCTCGCGGACCGCGTCGACGTAGCCGCCGCTGTTGAAGGCCACCAAGTCAAACTCTTCGGTGGAGCGTGAAGCCCAGAGGCGGAGCAAGTTGACCGTGGCGGTGCCGTAACCGGCGATCGGAATGTCGTAAGGCACGCCCAAGATGGTCTTGGCGTCGACCCACCGCGGGCGGGAGTTGCCGTGGTCATCGAAGACGTTTTCAACGCGGCCATAGATGTGGACGTCCGTGGTGTATTCGGGACGCACAATCTCCCACGGCGTTCCAAAAATCATCCAGTTGTCGGGATGTTCGACCTGATGGCCGTGCACGAACTCCTGCTTGAAAAGGCCGAACTCGTAGTGGATGCCATAACCGATGGCGGGCATGTCGAGCGTGGCGAGCGAGTCGAGGAAACACGCGGCGAGGCGGCCGAGACCACCGTTGCCGAGCCCCATGTCGACCTCGCTCTCGCGAACATTTTCCCAATCAACGCCGAGCTCCTTCAAAGCGGTGCGGGCTTCGTCGTAAAGGCCCGTGTTGTAGAGGTTGTTCTCGAACAGACGCCCCATCAGGTATTCGAGCGAGAGATAATAGAGTCGGCGGACGTTCTGCTTGTTGTGCACACCCTGGGTCGTGATGAGGCGGGCGAGAATGTTTTCGCGAACGGCCAACGAGGTGGCGATCCACCAATCGCGCGGTTTGGCAGTGCTCAGATCCCTCGCCAGCGTGAAGGTGAGGTTACGAAGGATGGCTTGTTTCAGGTTACCGTGCTCCGTGACACCGTTAATGGGGGATTGGGCCTGAGCAGGAGCGGTTGGAGCCTGGGACTTTTTCGTTTTGGTAGATACGGCCATTTTAAATTGGGTTGGTTTGGGTCGCGAACAACAGAAAGCGTGCCATGAAGATCGGCGCGGTCAGGTTCTTTCTCTCTGAAAGATGAAGAAATTAAAATCGGTGGAACCCGCAATCTTAACGTTGGAACCGGCGAGCCAGCTCGCCGTGGCTCAATTCGACATGCGTAGGGGTGCCTCCTGGGCTGGTCAGAGGCGAACGACAGGCAAAAAGTTGCCCCACGAGTGCGAGCATCGCGGACTCGCCACCGGCTTCGCCCAACCGCACCGCGCGAGACGCCGCCAGCCGGGCAAGCTGCTCACGGGCGACATCAAGGCGGTTCTCTTGCAACCGCCCATCGCGCAACGCTCCCAAGAGCTCGCGCACAAACGGCTCCGCATCCCCGGGCTCCATCCACGCGGGTAAGCCTTCGATGCGGAAAAAATTACGCCCAAACTCGACCACCTCAAACCCATGGCCGTTGAGAAACTCCAGACGGTCCAGCAGGAGCGCGCTCGCGATGGGATCGAGCTCCAGCGGCACCGGCAGCAACAGCCGCTGGCTGGGCACCGTGCCTTCGTTGAACTGCGCTTGGAGCCGCTCGAACCAGATGCGTTCATGGGTCGCCCGCCGATCAAGCAGGACCAGACCGGCGCGGGTTTCAAAAAGGGCGTAAGCACCGTGGGCCATCCCTAAAAATCTCCACGCGGGAGCCGCCGGCGCAGGCGCGCCGGAATGACCAATGACCAATGACGAATGCCCAATGGTCGGAGGCCTCTGCGTCGGCGTCGCTGAGGTCGCCTCTGGTTTTGTAAAAGGGACGTTGTCCGCAGGGCGACGTTCGGAAGTCGCGGGCTGAACAGGCGCCAACTTAGGAAACGCGATAGCCGGCAGAGCTTCCCTCGCGGGCGCTGCCGCCACCGCCACCACCGGCGTTCCCGCAACATCCCCTAACTCGCGCAGCCGGTGCAGCACGCTGCGGATGATGAACCCGCGCACGGCGGTCTCCGAACGAAACCGCACTTCGCGCTTTGAGGGATGCACGTTTACATCAACCGCCGCCGGATCGATTTCGAAGAAGACAAACGCGAGCGGATAACGTCCTTTCGGCAGCGACTCGTGATAACTTTCAATGAGCGCATAATTGATCGCCCGACTATCGACCGGGCGTTGGTTGATGAACGTGATCATCTCATGCCGCGTGGACCTCCCCTGCCCCGGCAAGCCGATGAGCCCGCTCAGCTTCATCCCGGCCTCCGCCGTCTCGATCACCGTGAGCTGGCCGGCGAGTTGTCTCCCGAAAATCTCGGTCACCCGCCCCAGCAAATCAACGCACTCGGGGGAGCGAAAGATTACGCGTCCGTCCTCGATCAGCGTGAACGCCACCTTGGGAAACGCCAACGCGTAGAGCCGCACACCCGTGATGATGTGCGCGGCCTCGGTCTGGTCGGTCTTGAGGAACTTGCGCCGCGCCGGCACCGAGTTGAATAGCTGCGACACCTCGATGCGTGTGCCCACCGGACGCCCGCAATCGCGCACGTGGACAAACTTGCCTCCGTTCACGAGGATCTCGGTCCCGACGTCGGACGCGGCCTCCCGCGTTTGTAGGACAAAACGGGATACGCTCGCGATCGACGGCAGCGCCTCGCCGCGAAACCCGAAACTCGCGAGCCGGTTGAGGTCGTCGGCCTCCGAGATTTTGCTGGTCGCGTGGCGTTCAAGGGCGAGGAGCGAGTCGTCACGCGACATGCCGTGGCCGTTGTCCTCGATTCGCATCAGCGAGCGTCCGCCATGGCGGAACTCGACTTCGACGCGGGTGGCGCCGGCGTCGATCGCGTTCTCGACGAGCTCCTTCACCACCGCCGCCGGGCGCTCAATCACCTCGCCCGCGGCGATCTGGTTGGCGACCCGGTCGGAGAGGATGCGGACTTTGGCCATTGGGGTTGAAAAGGTAGGAGCCCATTTATGGGCGATATCCCCGCGTCAAGGAAGCGCTCGCCGGAATCGCCCATAAATGGGCTCCTACCTTTCGATCAGCCGAGCAGCTTCTCCCAGCGCGCGAACTGCTTCTTCACCTGCGCCGGCCCCGGCATGCCGGTGCCGCGGCGCTTGTCCATCGCACGCTTCAGATCGAACACCACCGCCCAATCATCGCCGTAACCGGCGTGGATTTTTTTCACCTCGGCGGTCGGCAGTTTATCCAAGGGCAACTTGAGTGTCTCGGCGAGTTTCACGACAGAGCCGACGGCATGGTGCGCCTCGCGGAAAGGCACGCCGCGATCCACCAGGTAGTCGGCGAGATCGGTCGCCAGCAGAGCCGGATCGGACACGGCTTCGGCGCAACGCGCGTGAAAAATCGTCATCCCCTCAATGGTGCCGGCGAGCACGTCGGCGCAGAGCGCAGTCTGGTCAAAGCTGTCGAACACCGGCGGTTTGTCCTCTTGCAGATCGCGATTGTAGGTGAGCGGCAGGCCCTTGGTGAGAACCAGCAACGTGTGCAGGTTGCCTTGCAGACGCGCCGATTTGCCGCGCAGCAATTCGCACGAGTCGGGGTTTTTCTTTTGCGGCATGAGCGACGAGCCGGTGCAAAAGGTATCGGGCAGGTCGATGAACTTAAACTCGACGCTCGACCAGATGATCAAGTCCTCCGCGATGCGCGACATATGCACGCCGAAGAGCGCGCACGCGGTGGCGAATTCGATAAAGAGGTCGCGGTCGGCCACGGTGTCCATCGAGTTTTGGGTGACGCGCGGGCGGCCCTTGGCATCAACGAAGCCGAGCTGCGTCGCCGTGAACTCGCGGTCGATGGGTAGCGTGGTGCCGGCGATGGCACCCGAGCCGAGCGGACACCAATTCGCATGGTCGGCCACGGCGGCGAGGCGGGCGCGGTCGCGCTCCAGCATTTCCAGATACGCGAACAGATGATGCGAAAGGAAAACCGGCTGGGCACGCTGAAGATGCGTGTAGCCTGGGATGAGCACTTCTCCTTCGCGTTTGGCCACGGAGAGGATGGCGCGCTGGGCACCAAGAATCTTTGCGGAAAGAACTCCGCAGGCATGTTTGAACCATAGGCGCATGTCGGTCGCGACCTGGTCGTTGCGGCTGCGGGCGGTGTGAAGCTTCGCGGCGGCAGGCACGTTTTTCGTGAGCGCCTGCTCGATGTTCATGTGCACGTCTTCGAGCTGCGGGCTCCAGGTGAACTTGCCCGCGACGATCTGCGCGAGAATGGCGTCGAGGCCGGCGTGGATGGCGTCGCGTTCCTTCGTGGTGATGAGCCCCACGTGGGCGAGCATGGCCGAGTGGGCCTTGCTGCCCGCGATATCAAACGGTGCGAGCCGATGATCGAACGAGACGGACTCACTGAATTTCAGCATCAGATCGGCGGGGCCCGCAGTGAACCGTCCGCCCCAGGTCGCTTGTGATTTCTTCGCCATAAAAAGAACCGAGAGCAGACGCGCCCGCCCCACCCTGCGCAATGCGAAAGACAGCGGCCGCGGCAGCCGGTCGCCCCCTCACAACCCCGCCGAGCATGTCACGTTGCCGTCTTGAAGAACCGGTTTACCTCGGCGAGCGCCTCGCTCATGGCAAAGGGCTTCTGCAGAAAACCCTTGGCGCCGGCCCGCAGAATTTCCGTCCGCAAATTTGCCTCCACGTGACCGCTCATGATCACCGCATTAACCGCTGGCGAATGCTCTTTGATCTTTAGAAACGCCTCCCAACCGCTCATGCGCGGCAGGCCAAGGTCTATTACCACCAATGAAATACGACCCGCATGCCGGGTAAACTCTTCGACCGCTTCCAGTCCGTCTCGGGCCTTGATGATCGTGAATCCACTGCGAGCCAGCATGAACGCGAGCGCTTCAAGCAAGGTTTCCTCGTCATCAACCAAGAGCACAATGCGCTCGGCCGCCGGCGGCAAAGCTAGGGGAGGTTCCGGCGGGACGACCTGATCGATCACCGCCGGGAGATAAAGGCGAAACACCAGCGAGGGGCTCGACCACGTATCGATTTCGAGGTGCCCACAGTGGCTGGCCATGATGCTATGGACCACCAACACCGCCAGGTCGCGTCGACGCTCGGCAAAACACACCGCCGCATCCCACGTGCCCGGACGTTCCCCCTCCACAAACAGGGCGGCGGTCGGCTGGGCCTGCAGGCTCAACAACACATACGACGGCGCGCGGGCGTCGGAAAACTTCACCCGCACCTCAGCGCCAGCGACCTGCCGTGTGGTGAAAGTCAACCGCCCGCCCTCGCCCGTGAGGTCGCGCGCCTTCTGCCCGAGGTTCGCAAGGACGTGATGAAACTGTTGCGGATCAAGCGAGACCGGCGGCAAGTCGGCCGCGAGATCAAGCGACACCGCCATGCCGGGCGTGAGCGTTTCACCGGCCATGCGGAAAAATTCCCGCACAAATTCGCCGACTGCGATGCGCTGCAACGACAGTTCATCGCGCCGCGACAAGTGGAGGGTCTGCCGGATGAGATTAGATGCGCGTCGCACCGCATAATCGATTCCACCCACCGCCGTTTTGAGGCGGTTCGCATCCATCGCGCCATCCTGCAAAAAAGCCGTGTAGCCCAGAATGATCGCCAGCAGGTTGTTGAAATCGTTGCTGATCTCGGAGGCCAGCGCCGTGAAGTTTTCAGCCTGTTGATGCTCGCGCAATTCCTGCACGCCATCGACTTGGCGGCTGAGATCCGCCAACGAAGTGAGTCGGTAAACCGTTCCGTCCGGCGCACTGACCCGAGTATCCGAAGCATGCGCGAAAAGGGGCCGCCCACTCTTGTGGAGATAAACGGCCTCGATGGTCGCGGCGTCGTTGCCGGCAATAAACGCCGCATGCGCCGCGGAACTGCGCACCGCCGCCTCGGCCGCGAAGAGCCGCATGACTGGCAACCCGCACAGTTCTTCGACCGCATAACCGACCGTCTCGGCAAACGCCGTGTTCGCTCTCACGATGACCCCACGATCATCGGTCAGACAAAGCCCGACCGGCGAACGCGCCCAGAACTCCGTCAACAAACACGCCAGCTCCACGCCGGTCGCGGTTTGCGGCGACCGCGAGGATGTATTCAAAACGGACGACAGGGGCTCCACGCGTTCTTTCATTCAGCCCAGTTAAACCCAATGGGTTTGTCCACCGAGGGGTGGAGGCTTTGATGCACGGGACAGTGATGGGCCGCGTGTTCCAGCACGGCTGCGAGCGCCTCAGTCTTGGGAACGGGCAACCACAGGGTCGTCGCCAAACGCACGATCCGGCGAGGCGCGTCGGTGGACATCTCCTTGGTGATTTCGTAGCGGAGTCCCTTGAGTTCGACGCCGTGTTTGCGAGCGATGATCGCGAGGGTGGTGGCGATGCACGTGGCCATGGCGGTAGCAACTAAGTCGGTGGGGGAAAACGCCTCCCCGCGACCCTGATTATCCCTGGGCGCATCCGTCACAAGGGTGCCGCCGGAAGGTCCGTGCGTGGCGACGCAGTGGAGATCGCCTTGATACTCGCCGGAGATTTTGACCATGCGCCAGAAGCTCAATTCTTCTATGAAACTGGCAACAGCCAACTTTCAAAACTGGTGCGCCTGGCGGGATTCGAACCCACGACCACCAGCTTAGAAGGCAGGTGCTCTATCCAACTGAGCTACAGGCGCGACAAAACGGTTTCGAGCGTTAGCGGCCTCGCTCCACTCCGACAAGGGCAAAGGGCGACATTGACCCGCCCGTGGCCGCACCATTACCAACTTGCCACTTCCATGAGCGTCACCCTGCCCGCCTGTCCGCACCTGCCCACGCCTCGCACCCCGATGGACTGGCGTGCCTTCGACGCTCATGGCGAGGCCCGCGATGCGGACTTCTACCTGACCGCGCTCGAATACGGCCACTACCTCTGGCAACGCGGTTTCGCCGCCCGCGCCATCCTCTGCCTTGACCGCGCAATGGGGGCCGACGTGCGCACCAGCGATGCGGCCGTGCACCAGTGGCCGATGCCCTACGCAGCGATGGCGTGGTTCCTCGCGCACACGCCCGAAGGGGTTTTTATCGGGAATCCACGGGTGCATTTTCAACATTACGCCGACCGATTGAAAGCGCCGCGTCGCGATGAACGTCGCTGGCGCGCGTGGGCCTGCTGGGCGCTCGCCCGTCGGTTGCACCCCCATCTACCAGGCGACCCGAAGCACCGGGTGACCGAGCCGGCGGAAACCGAAATCGCCACCGCGCTCGCCGCCCACGGCTTGCCCGGGGAAACCGGGCTCTGGCAAAGCGTGTTGCAGACCTGCGAACCCGTCCGCGCCGTGGGCTGAAGTTAAATAAAATCCGACGGAAAGGCGGGAGGTCCAGACAGATCATGACCCACCACTGCATGAAGAAGGAGTGGAGGTAAGAGCAAGATGCCAGGGCTAAGGTGAGGAGCCCTAAGGGCGAGAAGGGAAGCGGGGTTGGATTTTTGCGGGAGCGGTTTTTACGAGCGAAGTTGAAGAAGTGCTGGTAGGTGGTGACGGCGGTTAGGAAGTGGGCGGGATCGGCAAAGGTCTCGAGGTCGAAGAACTCCGGTTCGATGGTGGCGTGGCTGCTTTCGACGT
>JANODO010000094.1:0-3587 GCA_031412735.1 Rariglobus sp.
CTGCGTTCAGCTCGGAGCAGGCTGGAAGCCTGCGCTACTCTTTCGCGCAAACAACACCTCGCGTTCAATCCACGCGATCACGGCATCGAGGTTATGCTCACGCTTAAGATCACAAAACAGGAACGGCTTTGCACCGCGCTGCACCTTGGCATCGCGATCCATCACGCCGAGGTCCGCCCCGACCAACGGGGCGAGATCGATTTTATTGATGATCAGTAGGTCACTATGGCGAATCGCCGGCCCACCCTTGCGCGGGATTTTATCACCTTCAGCCACGTCGATGACGTAGATAAATGCGTCCACCAACTCAGGTGAAAACGTCGCGGTGAGATTATCCCCACCGCTCTCGACTAGCAGCAGATCGAGATCGGAAAACTTTGCTTCAAGCGCCCGACACGCCTGCTCGTTCATCGTGGTATCATCGCGGATCGCAGTATGCGGACACCCCCCGGTCTCGACGCCGGTGATACGTGCGGCCTCAAGCGCGCTGTGCTGAACGAGAAACTGCGCGTCCTCCGAGCAGTAGATATCGTTGGTCACGACGGCCATCGAGTAGCGCATGCGCAGACTCTGGCAGAGCTTTAAACAAAGCATCGTTTTGCCCGAACCAACCGGGCCGCCGATGCCGATACGAGGTGCACGATTCATAAGAAGAAAATCAGAGTTGGGACACAGAGAGCACAGAGTTCCGATCCAGGGTTCATAGAGTAAAGCATAAGAAACCACGAAAATTCCCCGCCCTCGGACAGCTCTCCCCAAACTCTTCCGGGCTCTGTGCACTCTGTGTCACTAAATGGATTTTCTTCACGACTTTAGGAAATAAACATGCGGCCATCAGCGGTCTCGTGGCGAGCCGCTGCAATATCAAGCCACGGGTTAAACCAACCGATTTCGTCGAGCGGCACAATCGACGCCGCCGCGATGATCGCCGGTGCCTGCCCGAGCGCCTCAGTGAGGAGGGTCTGGCTGCCGTTCTGACCAATGCGCAGAATCTTCACCGCCGCCGCAAGCAGTCCCCCCAGAGAAGCATAGGTCACACCCGCCAGCACGGCTTCCAGCGGTGCTCCGATCACCCGTCCTTCAAGCGCGGCGGAGACTGCGGAAGAAAACGGCCAGCGATCTTCAGCAGCGTGTGCCATGTAGTCCTTCGCCAGCGGATGCGCATGCAACATCGCGGCGAGTTCCGCACGCTGACGACCGATGTTTTCAGTAGCCGCGCGCGCTTCCTTGGCGCTCTTGAGCGCATGGGCCAGCACGCAGAGTTCGCCGACACGGTTCCATTTGGGAGCAATTGGATCTAGCGCCGCATAGGCGTGAGCAGCCAAAGGCAACTCCGCCTGCCGAAGGTTGGGCAACATGGACAGCATGACGAAATCCCGCAACGTCGCCCGATCGCGCACTACGCCCGCTTGCACGAGCCCTTCGAGTCCGAACGAGTGCGCGTAGGCACCGGTCGGATAATAGGAGTCGCCGGCTTGAAGGAGACCAAGCAGCCAAAAAGTAAACGCGGCATCTTGCCGCGTTTCCGACGTCTTACCAACGCGGCAAGATGCCGCGTCTACGTTTTCAGTGTTTGTGGCTGGGCCCGAGTTCATCGAGGACGGGAGTGATGAGACTGCGTTTAAAACGACCCGGGCGAAACACTGCCGAGGCCGGCGTGTAGTCCACCTGAATGCGGGCGAATAACTGACGCGCGGCCGGCTCATCCGGCGTGAGCAAGCGCGTGGCTTCAGAAGAGAATTCCAAGTGCAGATTGCCCACCGCCCAGCCAATGCCGGCAGTGGCGGAGGCTGGCAGGCTACCAATTAGAACTTCGAGAACGGGCTCCGACTCTTGCACGATCACGTAACGCGCGGTCGCCGTTTGGTGAACCGTGTCGCCCGGTTTGAGCGGCGTGGAGAGCTCGAAGCCAAACTCAGAACCATCGGCCGCCACTCCCCGCCAGAGGCGCTTGGCGAGCGTGCGGCGGTCGGTCCGAAGTTCGATAACCGCAAGCGTGGCTTCGGGCTCGGAGACGGCAGTTGAGATAAGCTTCATAGCACTTCAACGAATCGATAATCGCCCGATTGGATACCGATTAGTGCCTCAGAAATTGCCTGTGTGGCGGCTCGTAAGCGGCGAAGGTCGTTGGTCGACAGCTCGACGATTGCTAGCGTGCGACCAGCTAGGTGCTGTTGATAGCGGAGGTTTTTATCTGCGGTGATGAAGGCATCAAAGTTGGCTAGTTCGGCTCGTCGTAGAAGTTCGCCGTTTTGGACCCCCGCCCACCCACAGGACTGAATCGTCGCACAAGCATGCCCCACAAGAAACCGCGCCAATGGCGCCGGAACGCACTCGTCGAGCAGAACCCTCATGCGGCAGGTGAAAAAAGCGCCTGTTCAGAGCGCTCCAAAATCATGCGGGCGGACTCGCGCGTGACTGTCGGGAAACACTCAACGAATTCGTCGAGAGTGTAATTATTTTCCAGGTAATCGAAAAGCACTTTTACCGGCACACGGGTGCCACGAAACACAGGAATTCCGCCAAGGATTTCAGGATCACGAGTGATGAGGTCGGCAGTGTTCATGTTCAAAATCTTAAATACGAAACAAGCGGTCTCAACGTGTTTTTTTACGCCCTAAAACAGGAAATACCGCTGGGCCATCGGCAGCACCTTGGCGGGTTCGCACGTGAGGTGCACGCCATCGGCGGTGACGTGGTAGGTCTCGGGATCGACCTTGATCACCGGCAGGGCGTCGTTGAGGACCATGTCGCGCTTGCCGATGCCTCGGCATTTCACTACAGGCTCTAGGCGGCGGCGCAGGCCCAGATCGGCCAGGCGGCCAGTCTGTAGGGAAGCTTGGGATACAAAAGTGATATTGGTCGCGCCTAGCGCACCCCCGGCCGCCCCCCACATGGGGCGATACATCATGGGCTGGGGCGTGGGAATCGAGGCGTTGGGGTCGCCCATGTTGGCCCAGCTGACAAAGCCGCCCTTGAGCACAAGCTCGGGCTTCACTCCAAAGAGGGCGGGCTTGAAGATCACGAGGTCCGCCAGTTTGCCCACTTCGACGGAGCCGACAATGTGGCCGATGCCTTGGGCGATGGCCGGGTTGATGGTGTATTTGGCGACGTAGCGCAGGCAGCGGAAGTTATCGGCGGCGGAATGCGCCGGGCCGGCGAGCTTGCCGAACTGGACCTTCATCTTATGCGCGGTCTGCCAGGTGCGGAGGATGACCTCGCCGATGCGCCCCATGGCTTGGGAATCGGAGGAGCTGATGGAGATGGCGCCGAGATCATGGAGGCGGTCCTCGGCCGCGATGGTCTCGGGGCGGATGCGCGACTCGGCGAAAGCGACGTCCTCGGGAATCTTGGGATCGAGGTGGTGGCACACCATCAACATGTCGAGGTGCTCGTCGATGGTGTTGACCGTAAAGGGGCGGGTGGGATTGGTGGACGACGGGAGGACGTTGGGCTCGCCGCAGACGCGGATGATGTCGGGGGCGTGGCCGCCGCCGGCGCCTTCGGAGTGGTAGGTGTGAATTGTGCGGCCCTTAAAGGCGGCCAGCGTGTCTTCCACGAAGCCCGCCTCGTTGAGCGTGTCGGTG
>JANODO010000095.1:0-36529 GCA_031412735.1 Rariglobus sp.
CAGATAGTCGTGAGTGAGTTCCGAGGTGCACTGAATAGTGCATCGAGTGAATGAAAGAACGGCGAGATGCCCAGCAGGTTGCGCCAGATCGCGACGTTCAACTTAGGGGTTCGGGCTAAGTCGTGTCGCAGCGACCGCACAGGGTGTGTTTCGCAGATAAACCGGGCCAGCGGGAGAGAGAAAGGGTGCTCGGCCAAGGCGACCGAGGCGGAGGCGACCCAGCGGGTCGTGCCGCCGAGGTCAACGCCGGCCCAGTGCCCTTTCTCACATCCCTCGTAGAGCGCCAGCGATGGGCTGGTTTATTTGTGAAACACACCCTAACGGACTGGGGGTAGGTGGCGGGCGAGGAAGGTCTCGATGGTGCGGAGATAGGTGATGCGGTCTTTTTCGGCGGGGAGGCCGTGGGCTGCGTTTTCGAAGTAGATCACTTCGAGGG
Organism: Rariglobus sp.; assembly: GCA_031412735.1. Lineage (GTDB taxonomy): Bacteria > Verrucomicrobiota > Verrucomicrobiia > Opitutales > Opitutaceae > Rariglobus. Next base: position 437 of record JANODO010000095.1, read on the forward strand.
GGTGTTTGCGGTCCCGGAGCTCGGAGGCGAGGCGCTTCGTTTGCTCATAGTCGACCGTCTTGTCGATTTTGCCGTGGGCGAGTAAAACCGGAGCTTTGAGGCGGTCGAGGCGCTTGATGACGGAGATTTCTTCAAAGCGGGCTTGGTCGCGAACGGGATCACCCAGGCGCTGACGCCAGATGTCGGAGGCGTAGGAGATGTCGCCGATGGGCTCGATTTTTTTGAGCATGCGTGCCCAGTCGAAGACACCCGCAAAACTGATGGCGGCGCGATAGAGCTCGGGCTCCTCGGAGGAGCAGGCGAGCGCGAGGTAGCCACCAAAACTGCCGCCCATGATGGCGACGCGTTTCTCGTCGAAGAGACCGGAGCGCAGGGCGGAGCGGGTGGCGTCGATGACGTCGTTACGCATGGCGCCGAAGTCGCCGACGGTTTTCGAGAATTCGGGCCAAAGGTAGCCGGATGATGCTCGGTAGTTGGGTTGGAGCACGGCGTAGCCTCGGCTGGCGAGGAACTGAACATAGTCGTCGTAATCCCAGATATCCCGGGCGGTAGGACCGCCGTGGGGCATGACGATGAGCGGCGCCGGACGAGTCTTACTCGTGCCGGCGGGAAGCGTGAGGTAGCCGGGGATGGAGAGGCCGTCGCGGGATTTGAATTGGACGGCGCTGGTCGGACGCAGTCGCTCGCGTGGTAGGTGGGGGGAGGATTCCGTCGCGCGGGTGAGTTTCGCCGAGGCACGGTCGTAGATGTGGGTGACGCCGGGCTGGCGCGGGCCGGAGGACGAGACGAGGAAATGCGCACCGGTGTCGTCGGACTCTATGATCCGGTGGTCTTCGTCCTTGGGCAGTTGTTCTTCGATGGTGCGCTGGATCTGCTCGAACTCGGGATCGAACCAGATGTGTTTTACGCGGTGTTGGCTGAAACGAAACCCGACCAGAGTCCGTTTGGCGCGGGAGAAAACGAGGCGGGAGTTTTGGAGATCGTAGGTGGAGTCGGAATAAATCGGCGGATCAAAGGTGCCGTCGGCGAGCTTCATGCGTCGGAGGTGCGAGCCTGCCGTATCCTGGGTGGCGACCCAGATGTAGGCAGGGTCCACGTCGATGCGCAGCGGCCAGAGGTTCTCAAGGTGAAGCTTGTGCGGCTGGGTCCAATTCGACGTTGCACGGTCCCAAGTGTAAATCCAGGGCTCTTCTTTCTCCGACCACGCGACGCCGGCAGTCAGCTCGTCGTCATGATTGACGAGATAGCCGAGTGCTTTGCCGGGGAGGTCGGGATAACGAGCGACGGGTCGGGGTAGGTTCTTGCGGTGCTCCTGAGAGAAAAAACCTTCCACCGAGCGGGTGACTTTGAGTTCGTCGACCAATCCGGGGTTTCCTTTGTCGGCCACGGAGGCGAGGGTCCAACTTAGGACGCGGTCGGGGCGAGCGCGCGGTTGGCCAAGCACGGACACGACGTCTAGCCCGACGATCGGGATGTAGTCCTCGAGCTTGGTGAGCGGTGCGCTGAAGAGTCCGTAAGCGTAGACGTTCTCTTTGCTGATCTGAAAAAGGAGGCGGTCGTTCCCGTGCCAAAAGACGCGATACACGTCGATGTCGCCGCTGCCGCGCAGGCCGCCGACGCGTTTGCCGGCGTCAACGTCCATGACGACGATACCGCGGCGGTCGTTCTCCCAGTTCACCACGGCGGCGTAGCGCTTGCCATCGGGTGACAACTTAGCGCCCGACATGAGGGGAGCGCGGGCGAAATCCTCGATCGTAAGCGGAGGAAGCGGCGCAGCGGCGGGCGCGGGCTCGGTCGAGGCCACGACGGCGTGGACGGAGAGAAGTGCGACCAGTGAGAAAAACGGGAAGATAACTTTCATCAGCGGTCGCGACAGAAGCTGGAAGTGGGCCACGAGGCGGTGAACCGCAAAAGATATTCGATCCAAGTGGTGTCGGGATTTCGGATCCTCGGATTCGGAGTGGGTTAACCACTGAGGGAATCGGCCAACGGGCCGATTCTTGAAGAGCAGCCTCTCGCCAAGGGCTCCGGCGATTGAGCGGAGGCGCGGCTGATGCCGCGGTTTACGGGTGCGGCATCATGGGTGGACCGTGACCTCCGGGCGCGGTCTGCGTGCTGATGGTCCAGACGGCGCTCGGAGATCGCCATCCACCTAAAACATCGCGCGCCACCGCCTGCTACCTCGGCTGATACGAGTAAACAAAAAGACCCGACGGGGTGCGTCGGGTCTCGAGCTGAGACGAAGGCGGATAACGGACGGAGTCCGTGTTAGATGCCTTTTTTCACTTCGGGCTTGGGCGTCTCGGGAGTGAGGGGAGGCTGCTTCTTGTGCCACTCGGTCGCCTTTTCGTAGGCGGCGGCGAGCGCGAGCACCTTGCCGTCAGAGAAACGGGGACCGGAGATCAGCAATCCGATTGGCAAGCCGTCCTTGCTGAAGCCGCAGGGAATGGAGACGGAAGGCAAACCGAAGAGATTGAACGGCCAGCAATTCGAGGTGTTACGCGGGTCGCTCGGCGAGGTCGAATAGGCGCGGGCGATGAGGTCGTCCAACTTGGGTGGAAGGATGCGATGGGTGGGGACAACGACCAGATCGACTCCGGCCTTGGTGAAGGAATCGTCAACCGTGCGGCGGACGAGTTGAACCTGCCACATGCCCTTCACGTAGTCGGCGGCGGTGCCACCACCGTCTTTGGCGAGGGACTCCAGGCGGCGGCGCTGCGGAATCTGGTAGAGGCCGGGCGAGACCTTGAAGTAGTCTTCGTGCCAGGCGAGGGTTTCGGCGGCGCCGTTGAGCGGACGATCCGAGGGCGGGAGCGTCATCTCCTTGGAACCGGAGGTGAGACGGTTGAGAACCTTGAGTGCCTCCTCGAAGGCGGCCTTCACCTCGGGATCGAGGTGGTCGAAGTAGCCGACCGGAAGGCCGAGCTTGAATCCGTTAACAGGCTGCTTCAGCGCGGCGACGTAGTCTTCCTTCGGTGCGCTTTCGGCCGAGGTGATGTCGAGTTTATCGTAGCCGGCGAGGACGTTGAGCATGAGGGCGCTGTCCTCAACGGTGCGGGTCATGGGGCCTGCGTGGTCCATGGAAACGCGCAGCGGGATGATGCCGCGAATGGGCACGAGTCCGTAAGTGGGCTTGTGGCCGACGATGCCGGAGAAGGAGGCGGGCATGCGGATAGAGCCGCCGGTGTCGGTGCCGATGGCACCGTAAGCCAGGAAGGCGGAGACGGCCGCGCCGGAGCCGGAGGAGGAACCGCCGGTGTTGTGGGCGAGGTTCCAAGGGTTGCGGGAGGGACCCCAGAAGGACGACTCTCCGCCGCCCATGGCGAATTCCTGGAGGTTGGTCTTGCCAATCATGACGGCGCCGGCCGCGACCATACGGGTCACGATGGGCGCTTCCTCGGCGGGGATGCGTTCGGCAAACAAGGCGCTGCCGCCGGTGGTGCGGGCGTTGGTGGTATCGACGTTGTCCTTCAGCGCGATGGGCACGCCGTGGAGGGGGCCGCGGAACTTGCCGGCCTTGGCCTCGGCATCGAGGACCTTGGCCTGCGCCAAGGCCTGATCGCGCATCACGGTGATGTAGGCGTCGAGCTTGGAGTCGTAGGTGTCGATACGGGCGAGGACGGCCTCGGTGAGCTGGGTGGAGGTCACCTTGCCGGCGCGCACTTGGGCGGCGGCTTCGGCGAGGGTGAGGCGCGCGAGCGCTTCCTGCTGGGCGGTGGGGAGAGCGGCGGCGCGCGGAATGACGAATGCCGAATGACTAATGACGAATGAACAGAGTAGGAGGCGAGTGTGGCGAATGAGGAGCATGTGAAGGAGGGAAATTACAGGAATGGTCAGTTGGAGGGGGCTGGTCAGATGGGCGGGCGCTGCCAGCCGCCGCTCCTGGCTTCGAGGTAGGCGGCGACGGCGATCGTGATGTCTTCGCGCCACGGGGCGGCGACGACTTGGATGCCGATCGGGAGGTTTTTGCCATCGGTGGAGGTGCCGACGCGCACAACGGTGACGGGCCAGCCGGTGGTGTTGAAAACACCGGTGTAGCTCCAGCCCGTGCCGGCACCCGGGGCGGTGCCGGGGGGACGGTCGATGACCTCGGCGGGCTTGGCGCCGACCGGGCAGAGCAGCACGTCGTAGTTTTTAAACCACTCGAGCATGCGGCTCTTCGAAAGGTCGGCCTGCTCCCAGGCTTCCACGTATTCGGCGGTGCTGATCGGCGTCATGGTCTTCATGCGCTCGACGACGGACGGGGAAAAATTCTTGGTGCCCCATTTGTCGGCCATGCGCTTGTAGAACGCCCACGCATCGCCGTTGGTGAGCTTGCGACGCGAAGCGTAGAGATCTTCGAAAATCGCCTTGGGCATGTCTTCCTTCATGCTCAGGGAGACCTCGCCGAGCCATTTGGCGCATTGGGTGATGATTTTTTTGGTGTCGTCATCGGCATCGGTCACGCCGTTGGTCGCGAAGAAGGCACCACGGAGCTTCTTAAGATCGACGGCGGCGGGGTCTGCCCAAGGAACCGGGGCGCAGGAAGCATCGCGGAAGTCGGGGCCGGAAATGAGCGGAGTGATGAGGGCAATGTCCTCGACGCGGCGAGTCATCGGGCCGAGCTGCTGCCACAGGTCGAAGACACCACCGTAGTCCACGATATGGCCGGTGCGCGGCACGCGGACCGAGGTCGGCTTGATGCCGGCAATGCCGTTGTTGTGGGCGGGGCCGCGAATGGAGCCGCCCCAATCGGAGCCGATGTCAAACGCGGCGAGTCCGGCGGCGACGGCGGCACCGGCACCGCCCGAGGAGCCGGACGTGGTGCGGGTGAGGTCGTAAGGATTGTGGGAGGAACCGTAGAGCAGGTTGGAAGCGGCGTTGATGCCGCCGAGACCGCCGAGGGTGAACTCGGGGGTGTTGGTCTTACCGAGGAGGATGGCACCGGCGGCGCGCACGCGGGCGACGCACGTGGCGTCCTTCTTCGGGATGTATTGTTGGCGTCCATACGTGGCACCGGTCGTGATGACTCCCTCGGTGTCGAGGGAATCTTTGATGACCATGGGCACGCCGTGGAGGGGGCCCTTGATCTCGCCGCGGGCGAGGGCGGCGTCGGCGGCCTTGGCCTCGGCGCGGGCGCGCTCGTAGCAATTCATCACGACGGCGTTGAGCTGGTCGTTGACGGCGATCTGGCGCTGGATGCACGCCTCGACGGCCTCCACGGCGGAGACCTTTTTCTCGCGGATCATCTGCGCGAGCTTGGTGGCGGAGACGTAGATGAGGTCCTCGGTTTTATCGGTCGACGTAGCGTAGGCCGGGGCGGCGTGAGCGCGCGAGGCGAGGGCCGGAATGATGGCGGCCGTCGAGAACAGGCCGGCGGCACGGAGGAAATCACGGCGCGACGATGAGGCTGCGAGGACGGTGCTGGCCTTGGTGAGGCTGGACATGGGTGAAGTGACTTAAGGTGGACGTTGGGAAGGTTCAGACCGGGGGCTTAACCCAGCCGCCGGTTTTGCTCTCGATGTAGTCGAGGGCGGCGATCACCACGTCGTCGCGCCAGGGCTGGCCGACGACCTGGATGCCGAGGGGAAGACCGTCTTTCTCGGCGGTGCCGCAGCGGACCACGCCGGCGGGCCAGCCGGTGGTGTTGTATTGGCTGGTGTAGGAGGCGCCGCTCCAGTTCTTCGGACGTTCCCAGTCGTGGGTAACGGGTGCTGAGTTGGAGGCGGGGCAGATGATGAGGTCGTATTTTTCGAACCAGGCGAGCTGCTCGGATTTGATGGCATCCATCTCTTCGCAAAGACGGGTGAACTCCGAGGACGGGAGCACGTCACCGGTGAGATTGAGGCCGGGGGAGGCCTGGGTGGTGCCGTGCAGCTTGAGCATGCGGCGCATGTGGTCGCGACCGTTGGCACCGCTGTATTTGGTGCGGATTTCGGCGAGCTCCTTCATCTTGGGCGGAGCGTCGGGAGTGATGACGCAGCCGAGGGAGGCGAAGTAGGCGATACACTGTTTGACGGTGGCCTGAAGCTCCGGGGTGGGATCGACCTGGCCGTTCGTCGTGTAGAAGGCGATGCGGAGTTTCTTGAGATCGACCTTGGCGGGATCGCCAACCGGGACGGGGCACATGGCGGCGTCGGAGTCATCCGGCCCGGACATGAGAGGGAGGAGGAGAGCAAGGTCCTCGACGCGGCGGGCCATCGGGCCGGTTTCCTGGAAGTTGTCGAAGGCGCCGCCGTAGCCGACGATGTGGCCGGTGCGAGGAACGAGACCGTAGGTGGGCTTGATGCCAGCGATGCCGCAAGCGAAGGCGGGACCACGGATGGAACCACCGTAGTCGGAGCCGATGTCGAAGGACGCGCCGCCCGCGGCGACGATGGCACCGGCACCGCCGGAGGAACCGGAGGGCTGGTAGTTGAGGTGGTAGGGATTATTGGTGAGGCCGTAGACGAGGTTGACGGTGCCTTTGCCGCCGCCGCCCAAGGTGAACTCGGGCGTGTTGCTCTTACCGAGGAGGATGGCGCCGGCGGCGCGGGAGCGGGCGACCACGGTGGCGTCTTTGCCCGGGACGAAATTTTTGCGGCCCAAAGTGCCGCCGGTGGTGACGACGCCGGCTGTATCGAAGGAGTCTTTGACGGTGAACGGAACGCCGTGGAGGGCACCGAGGAGCTTGCCCTTGGCGAGCGACGCATCGGCGGCGGCGGCTTCGAACAAGGCGCGCTCGTAGCACTTGGCGACGACGGCGTTGATCTTGGGGTTCACTGCATCGATGCGGGCGATGTGTAGATTAACGGCTTCGACCGAGGAGATTTTTTTGTCGCGGATGAGGGCCGCCAACTTGGTAGCCGACATGTAGATCGGGTCGTCGTTTTTATCCTTGGTGGTTAGGTAACCGGAGGTGGTTTCGGCGGCCTTGAGGCGGGAGAGGAACGACGAGGCGACGAAAGCCATGGCGGTGCCATAACCAGCGGTGCGGATGAAGCTGCGGCGGGAGGCGCGGGAGGCGGGGCGATTAACGGGACGGGTGTTCATGTGAGTTTAAGTCCTGAGTTGAAGGTGATGTTGAATTGAAGGTGATGAGGGGAAGTTCAGATCGGCGGGCGCTGCCAGCCGCCGGTCCGGGCCTCGATGAAGGAGGCAGCAGCGAGCACGAGATCGTCGCGCCAGAGCGGGCTGGTGATCATGACGCCGATGGGCAGTTTCTCCGGGCTGGTGCCGGCGCGGACGACAGCGCTCGGATTTCCCGTGGTGTTGAACATGCCGGTGTAGCCGGTGCCGGGACGCCAGCCGCCGGGTTGGACGCCTAAGTTGATCGGTTGAGCGGGCTTGCCGGCTGCGGGGCAAAGAACGACGTCGTAGTTTTTCATCCACTGGAGCCACTTGGATTTGTTGGCATCCTGCTTCTCCCAGAGCTCGACCAGCTCGGCGGTGGGAACCACGCCGGTTTCGTAGCGAGCGACCACGGTGGGCGAGACGGCCTTGCTACCCCACTTTTCGGCGAGACGCTTAAGGTAGGACCAGCCGCAGCCGGACATGAATTTGAAGCGGATTTCCTCCAGCTCCATGATGAGGTCCTTGGGGCAGTCCTCAGTGACCTTGGCGCCGGCGTCGGCGAAATACTTGGCGCACGCTTTGACGACGTCCTGGGTTTCCTGGGTGGTATCGGCCACGCCGTTGGTGGGGAAGAAGGCGACGCGGAGCTTTGAAATATCCACGGCGGCGGGGTCGCGCCACGGCACGGGAGCGATGGCGCAGTCGCTGAAATCGGGACCGGAAATGATCGGCAAGGTGAGAATAAGATCCTCGACGCGGCGGGTCATCGGTCCGAGCTCCTGCCACGAGTCGAGATAACCGCCGTAGCCGACGATGTGGCCGGTGCGCGGAACGAGACCGTAGGTGGGCTTGATGCCGGCGATGCCGTTGTTGTGGGCGGGGCCGCGGATGGAGCCACCCCAGTCGGTGCCGATGTCGAGCGGGGCGCCGCCGGCGGCGACGATGGCACCAGCACCACCGGAGGAACCGGCGGTCGAACGGTCGAGGTCGTAGGGATTGCGGGTGATGCCGTAAACAATGTTAGCGGTGGTGCTCACACCGGGAATGCCGCCGCCGGCGAGCGTCCACTCGGGCGTGTTGGTTTTGCCCAAGAGGATCGCGCCGGCCTTGCGGAGACGAGCCACGACGGTGGCATCCTTGGGTGGGACGTAGTTCATGCGGCCGACGGTGCCGGCGGTGGAGATGACGCCCTCGGTATCGATGGAGTCTTTAATGGTCATGGGCACGCCGTGGAGCGGGCCGAGGATTTTGCCCTGCGCGAGGGCGGCGTCGGCGGCCTTGGCCTCAGCTAGGGCGCGCTCGCGACAGAACTGGACGACGGCGTTGATCTTGGGGTTGACCACGTCGATGCGTGCGTAGTGGGCCTGCACGGCTTCGACGGCGGAGATCTTTTTATCGCGGATGAGGCCGGCCAGTTTGGTGGCCGACATAAAGACGATGTCGTCGGCCTTGTCGGTGGATTTCAAATACGCCGGAGCCGATTGGGCGCGGGCGGGGGTGAGCTGACCGAGGAGGGTGGTGGTTCCGGCGAGACCGGCGGCGCGCAAGAAAGCCCGGCGTGAGGTGGTGGCGGAGGTGTTCATGAAGGGAGGAAAAGATTAGTGGGTGTCGATGACGGCTTGGTAGGCTTTCAGTTTTTCAACGATGGCGGCGCGTTCGGCGGGAGTCGGTTTGGACGGGTCTTTGGCCGGCGGGAGTGCGCCGAACTTCAGCAAGCAGGCCATGAGCAACATGCGACCCTTGGTGGCGGTGAGGTTGTTGCCCTCGAGCGTGAGATTGCGGTCGTTGGCCTGCATGAAACCGTGGGCGTCGCCGCGGGCCGTGCGGAGGACGGGGAAACCGCTGAGCGCGGCGAGATCGAGGGCGGCCTCGATCGGGGCGATCTGGCTGCCGTAGGGGGCGAGACCTTCGCCGACAAAACCGGCGAGGGTGGGCGGTCCGTCGAGGAGCGCTTTGAGGCGGGCCATGATCTCAACCTGCGAAGACGGGTCGCGCGAGTTGTCGTCATCGGTCTGCCAGCGGGCGGATTTGACGAAAGAGACAAACGGAATCGCGCCGGGGAGCAGGTTGCCCTCGGAGTCCTTGGTGGCGAACGGCGCGGTGGCGATGCCCGACTCGGTGCGGACCACGGCCGGAACCGAGGCGGGCAACGCGGTGATGCGGACATCGGAGCGGTGGGTGGATTTGCGGACGGAGAGGAACGTGAGCTTCGCGCCGTAACCCATGGTGCCAACAATACCGCCGTAACCGCCGGTGATGACGTAGCCGCCCGGGCGGGCATCGCCCTTTTGGATTTCGCGGACGTTATAGATGACGTTGTCCTGAATCATCACGGAGCCGACGCGGTCGAGCCCTTCGGAGTCGGCCCAGATTTTCGAGAGAATGTAGTCGACGGAATCGACCAAGTTGGCGTCGCCGTCGGCGCTAACCAAACCGCGGACCCGTTGCGCGGCGTTGCCGAGAACCGGCTTCGGTGAATCGATCAGCAGGCTAAGCCAGTAGGTCGTGTCTTCGACACTGGGGCTGCCTTCCATCCAAATGGCTCCGGCGTAGTCATCCGACGAAAGCGCGCGCTGGACGATGTTGGTGGCGCGGGCGAGGTGGCGACGAGAAGCGGAGGAGTTGTAGGGACCGTAGGTGAAGAAATCGTTGCCGATGCTTTCAGGGGCGATGTCACCCTCGCCCTTGTCGGTGCGAGCGGCGGCGGGCAGGCCTTTGGTGTAACCGCCGGAGGGGGCGGGGCGGTAGAAATCGAAGCCGGCCTTTTCGTAAAGGCGACCGCCGGAGCGTTCGATTTCTTCGAAGATACGGGAGCCGTCTGGATAAAATGTCTGGCGGGATTTTGCGAAGGGCGCGCCGCGCGTGGTGGCGGCAGAGTCCCAGGCGGAGCCGTCTTTCTGCAGGCCCATGTAGGGCAGCGGATAAAGACCATCCTCGGGGCGCAAGGTGACGGCGTAGACGGGTTTATCGGCGGGAGAGCGGAGGGTCTTGGAGAACGTGCCGTCGGCACCGATGTAGCCGTCGGGAGCGGCGTAGAGCTCGGCGACGTCGCGCTCTAGCGGGTGGGCGCTGAACTGTTCGACGTAGATTGTGACGGGAGCGGCGAGGCGTTGCGCGTGAAGGTCGTCGAAGGCGAGCGGCAGTCCGTCGGCGCCCTTGATCAGGGGGAGACCGGCGGCGGCGCGAGCCTTGTTGCTGGTGATGAGCGGACGGGAGTTCTGGATCGTCGAGGTCGGGCCGGAGAAGACGGCGATCTTGGGTTTGGCCGGGGCTGGTTGCGCGAAGCCCACCGATACGGCGGCCAGAAGTGAAGTGAAGGTGGTGGCTACCGTATAGTGGGTTTTCATGGGTGGAGAAGCGGGTCAGTAGGACAGTTTCTCGACACCCAGCAGCGGTGTGGTCGGCGGCAGCTTCCGTTGCGGGTGGGCCTGCTCATAGGCGTAGGCGAGGCGGAGGAGCGTGGCCTCCGCCCAGCGGCGGCCGATGAACTCCATGCCGACCGGGACGCCATCGGTGTTGAAACCGGCCGGCACGGTGAGCGTCGGAAGGCCGGTGACGGTGGAGATACGGTTGCCCTGGCCGACGACGGGGGAGGATTCGGGCGGAGTGCCGTTGCCCCGGTCAGTGACGGATTCGGCGATGGTGCGGACGGGTTTCGTTTCGTGCGGATAGACGAGGGCGTCGAGCTGCCAGCGGTCCATCAATTCATGGACAAACTGGCGGGCCACCTCGCGGCCCTTGTGGAGGCCGAGGTAGGCGGCGTTGCCGGTGAGCGGGGCGGCGTCTTGTTCCTCTTGGTAACGCTTTTTGAGGCGACCGAGAATGCCGCCGGAAGCGACGAGGTCAGGGATGGTTTTGTAGGGGAAGGCCGGGCCGCGGGTCGCGAAATAGAACTCAAGGGCTTCGCGGTTTTCGTAGCGCCCGTAATTGGTCTGGCGGAGAATTTCCCAGAGGTCGGCGTTGACGGGAAGCGGGTCGATGATGATCGCGCCCTCTTTTTTAAGTTTGGCAATCGCGGCGTCGATCAGCGCGACGGCGGGAGCGTCCTCGGCGTCTTTGCCGAAGAGTTCGCGGACAACGCCGATGCGGGCTCCCTTGAGGCCGTCCTTCTTGAGGGAGGAGAGGTAGTTGTCGGAAGGGGTGTGTCCGAGGCCTTGGTAAGAGAACAAGTCGGCGGCATCGGTGCCGGCCATTACCGCCATGGCGACGGCGGCGTCGGTGACGTTGCGGGTCATGGGACCGGCGCGATCGTAAGTGATAGAAATCGGGATGATACCGCCGCGCGACACGAGACCCTCGGACGGGGAGAAGCCGACGAGGTTGGTCTTGGTGGCCGGGTTGCGGATCGAGGAGCCGGTTTCGGTGCCGAGGCCGATCCAGCCCATCAAGGAAGCCACGGCGGTTCCGGAACCACCGGAGGAACCGCCGGGGATCTTGTCGAGGTTGTAGGGGTTGAGCACCTGGCCGCCGATAGAGGACGTGCCGGTGGCACCGCGGGCGAACTCGTCGAGGTTGGTTTTGGCGAGAATGATGGCGCCGGCATCGCGAAGGCGTTTCACGGTGAACGCGTCGCGCGGAGGCACGAGGCCTTTGAGCGCGATCGCGCCGCCGGTCGTGGCCAGGTCGAACGTGTCGTAGTTATCCTTAACTACGATGGGAACGCCGTGGAGGGGAGAGCGGGGTCCGGTGGCCTTGCGCTCGGCATCGAGGGCGCGGGCGATCTCGATGGCTTTCGGGTTCAGCGTGAGGATCGAGTTGAGCTTGGGGCCGGCCTGATCATAGGCGCTGATGCGCTTCAGGTAGGCTTCGACGACACGCTCGGACGTGAGGCCGCCATCGTAGGCCTTTTGAAGGTCGAGAACAGTGGCGGTTTCCAGATCCAGAACCGCGGCGCGCAGGGGCTGGGACAGGGCGACGAGAGCGAGGCCACAGGAGGCGAGGAGAGGACGAAGAGGACGCATGGGACGACGATGGATACGGAGGCGGCGGGTGGAGGTGCTTAGTAGGTGATGGTTTCGCCGGGCAGGGCGGGCGTGAGGGCGGGGAGCTTGCGGTGCTTGGTGAGCTGCTCGTAGCCGTAGGCGATTTGGAGCACGGTGACGTCGTCGAAGGCGGTGCCCATGATTTCGAGACCGTTGGGCGTGCCGTCCTTGGTGAAGCCGGCGGGCACGGTGATGGAGGGGAGTCCGCAGTAGTCGCTCACGCTCTGGCCGGAAACGCCGGGAGGCAGCGGCCAGGTGCCGGCGGCGGGGAGGGGGCCGGAACGCACGGGATAGACAAAGGCGTCGAGGTCGTAGCGAACCAGAAGTTCTTCGAGGATCTTTTTGAGCGCGGCGCGGTTACGGTATTTGCCGGCGTATTCAGAGTTGAATTCGAGGGCGGGCTTGGCCTGGGACTCGATGTAGCGCTCTTTGAGGCGCGGATGGAATTTGCCGGAGGCAATCAACTCGGCCAGGTTTTTGACCGGCTGGTTCGGGCCGCGGGCGGCCATGTAGGCGTCGAAGGAAACGCGATACTCGTCGTTGCCAAGGCTCACGGCGGTGCCGGCCATGCCGAAGAGATCGGTGCCACTGCTGACGGGGTCCACGATCACGGCACCGGCTTTTTTCATGTCGGCGATGGAGGCTTCGATGAGGGCGTTGTAGTCCTCGTGTTCGGGTCCGGTTTTGAAGAGGTCACGAAGGACACCCAGGCGTTTGCCTTTGAGGGAATCCGGCTTGAGGTAGCTTTCGTAAGGGGCGGGCGGAGTCTGTCCGATGCTGAGTCGGGTGATCTGGTCGTTGGGGTCGATGCCGGCCATGACAGAGAGCATGACGGCGGTGTCATAGACGCCGAGAGTCATGGGTCCGCCGCGGTCTTGGGACATGGAGATCGGCATGATGCCGGCGCGGGAGAGCAGGCCCTCGGTGGCGACCATGCCGACGATGTTACAGTCGTTGGCCGGGTGGCGGACGGAGCCGCCGGTCTCGGTGCCAAGACCGAGAGGTGAATAGACGGCGGCGACACCGGCACCGGTGCCGGCGGAAGAACCACCGGGGATGAGGCCGGGGGCGTGGGGGTTGAGCGTTTGACCGCCGAGGGACGAGACGCCGTTACCGCCACGGGCCATTTCATCCATGTTGACCTTGGCGATGAGGACAGCGCCGGCTTCACGGAGTTTTTTGACCATGAAGGCATCGTGAGCGGTGACGGCTCCGGCGAGGGCGAGGGCACCGCCAGAAGTGGGCATGTCGTAGGTGTCGTAATTATCCTTCACCAGAACGGGAATACCGTGGAGGGGTGAACGCGGACCCTTGGCTTTGCGTTCGGCATCGAGTGCGCGGGCGGTTTCGAGGGCTTTGGCGTTGAGGTGAATGACCGCGTTGATCTTCGGGCCGGTCTGGTCGTAGGCGGCGATGCGGGCCAGGTAGAGGGAGACGAGTTTCTCAGAGGTGAGTGCACCGGCATCGAAGGCGGCGTTGATTTCCTTAACGCCCGCGTTGGTGAGGTTGAATTCGGCACCGCGTGCCGAAGAGGCCAGCAGCGCGAGGACGGAAAGACCTGCGAGGAGACGGGTGCGAAGGCGGGACGGTTGGGAAAAACTCATAAACATGTAGTTGGCTGATCAATACTGATCGAAGATGCGTTTGATCTCGGCGAGATCGGTGGTCTTGGTGAGTGCGAGCATCAGGAGGATGCGGGCCTTCTCGGGGGGGAGGTTGTCGCCGGCCACGATTTTGGCCTCGGTGCGGCGGGGGGTGTCCTGAACGCGACCGCCGCGAGTGCGGGCGGTGGCGACCACAATCACGCCTTTGGCCTGGGCTGCTTTGACGGCATCGGACTGCGTGCCGGCGAGAGAACCGGCACCGGTGCCGTCGATGACAAGGCCTTTAACCCCGCCCTTTTCCACGGCGGCGTCCACGAGGTAACCTGGCGACTCGGTGTAGGCGTAGAGGATTTCGACCGGGGGGAGTTTGGCGGGCAGGGTGGTGATGTTGAATTCGGAGGACCGGGTGTGACGGCGCAGGGGTTTCTCGTAGATGACAATGCGATCGGCATCGGTGAAGCCGAGCGGACCGGTGTCGACGCTCTTGAAGGTTTCCAGGCGGTAGGCGCTGGTCTTGGTGACCTCGCGGGCTCCATTGATGGTGTCGTTCATGACATGGAGGACGCCCATGCCGGCGGCCTCGGGGGAAGCGGCGACACGCACGGCTTGATAGAGGTTCATGGGGCCGTCGCCACTGAGGGCGGTCCAAGGACGCTGGGAACCCACGAAGACCACCGGTTTATCCACCGCTACCGTGAGATGCATGAACCAAGCGGTCTCGGCCAAGGTGTTGGTGCCGTGGGTCACGACGATGCCATCGACGGATTTGTCGTCGGCGAGTTCTTGAAGCCGTTTGGCGACGATGAAGAGCCGTTCAAAAGTCGTGCCTCCTCCAGTGACGCCGGGGGGGAGTTCGGGAGACCGAAGGTCCTCGGCGGTCACCTGGGCCACTTGCTGCAACTCGGGTATTTCAGCCAGCCAAGCTTCAGGCCCCACGCGGTTGCCCCGGCCGCCGTAATTGCTGACGTTGAGGCGGGTGTCGCCTTTGCTGTCGATGGTGCCGCCCATGGAAACGATCACGACACGAGGCCGATCGGGGGCGGGGGCCGGGAGTGAAGCGGACGGCGCGGGCTGGGCCGGCAGGGACGACGGAAGGGTCTGGGCGGTGAGCGCCGTGGAGGCGATGACCAAGCCCAAGGCGCAAGAAACGAGACGGGAATTCATGGTTGGCAGATTTTAAAGTCGGTGAGGGTGTGTGCGGTCTGATGCTTAGAGGGGCGGTTTTTGCCAGCCGCCGAACCGGGATTCGATGGCACCCATCGCGGCGAGGACGATATCTTCACGCCAAGGCTGGCCGGTGAGCATGAGGCCGAGGGGAAGTTTTTCTGGACTGGTGCCTGCACGGACCACGCCGCTGGGCCAACCGGTCAGATTGTAAGTGGTGGTGTAGCCGAAATTGCGGCCACGGCCTTCGTTGGAGCGGTCGCCGATTTTTTGCGCGGGACCGACAGCGGGCGGGCAAAGGATGAGGTCATAGTTCTTAACCCAAGCCAGCATGGTGCTGCGCCAGGCATCGCGCTCCTCAAGGAGCTTGGTGAACTCCTCGGTTTCAATGAGCGGAAAGTCGAAACGACGATTGGGGCCGGGAACGGTGGTGCCGTATTTTTCGGTGAGACGTTTCTGCCATGCATTGCCGTCGCCCTCGCGCAGTTTGGCGGAGAGTTCGGAGGCGGCGACGGCGCCGGGAGGGGCGGACTCGGTGACCTTGCAGCCCAGCGACTCGAAGAACTTCGCACCGGCGAGCACGACATCGGCCATTTCCTTGGTGGGAGAGGGGGCCTCGGGGGAAAGTTTTAAGTAGTAGGCAACGCGCAGTTTCTTGAGATCGACAGTGGCCGGCTCGGTCCAAGGCATGGGAGCGATCAGGGCGTCGAGATCATCCGGACCCGAGATGATGGGCATGAGCAGGATGAGATCCTCGACGCGACGCGACATGGGGCCGCCTTGCTGGTAGCTGTCGAAGACGCCGCCGAAATCCACGATGTGACCGGTGCGTGGCACGCGACCCGTCTGTGGTTTGATACCGGCGATACCGTTGTTGTGGGCAGGCCCGCGGATGGAGCCACCGAAGTCGGTGCCGATATCAAACGGCGAGCCGCCGGCGGCGATGATGGCTCCGCCTCCACCGGTGGAACCGGCCGTGGAGCGGGTGACATCGTAAGGGTTTTTCGACATGCCGTAGATGAGGTTTACGGTCGTGCCGAGTCCGCTGATGCCACCCAGGGTGAACTCAGGGGTGTTGGATTTACCCAGAAGAATGGCACCGGCCGCGCGGAGGCGGGCAACGACCGTGGCGTCCTTTTGCGGGATGAAGTTGGCCCGGCCCTGGGTGCCGCCGGTGGAGATGACCCCCTCGGTGTCCCAGGAGTCTTTGATGGTCATGGGCACGCCGTGGAGAGGCCCGAGGATTTTCCCGCTGGCAAGGGATTGGTCGGCGGCGGCGGCCTCAGCCAAGGCACGCTCACGGCAGAACTGAACGACGGCGTTGATCTTGGGGTTGACTGCATCGATGCGGGCGAAGTGGGCTTTGACGACTTCGACCGAGGACAATTTTTTCTCGCGGATGAGCTGGGCAAGCTTCACGGCCGACATGAAGACGGGATCATCAGTCGGATCGGAGGAGGTGAGGAAAGCGGCGCGAGCCGTGGCGGGTGTGAGGGCCGCGAAGGCGGGCACCAAGGCACCGCCTAGGTAGGGGAAACTGCGAAGAAACGCGCGGCGAGAAGGCAGCGGAGCGGTTGCAGATCGGGAGAGTGGGCCTGCCGAAACAGAAGGACTCATGGGAAAAGGAGAGTGGTGGTTTAAGAGAAATGACGGCCGGGTGCCTGGCCTCAGGCGACGAGGCCATCTTTTCGGTAGCCGAAGCCCTTGGCGGATTCGACGAAGGCGGCGGCGGCGAGGGAGACATCCTCGCGCCAAGGCTTGGTGATGAGTTGCACGCCGATGG
Organism: Rariglobus sp.; assembly: GCA_031412735.1. Lineage (GTDB taxonomy): Bacteria > Verrucomicrobiota > Verrucomicrobiia > Opitutales > Opitutaceae > Rariglobus. The sequence continues at coordinate 17,002 of JANODO010000095.1, forward strand.
GGAGTCCCTCGGGGGAAGTGCCGGCGCGGACAACGGTGCCGGGCCAGCCGGTGTTGTTGTAGGTGGGCGTATAACCGTAGTTGCCCGGAGGGTTGGGCGTCCAACGCGGCTCATCGGGCCAAGGCTGGGCGGGGGCTGCGTCGGTCGGGCAGATGACGAGGTCGTAGGGTTTGACCCATTGCAGGAAAGCCGTGCGGTTGGCGTCCATCGCCTCGGTGAGGCGAGTGAACTCGGGCGTGTCGCAGCGGGGTTCGCTCCCCATGGCGATGACCGAAGAGACCTGAGTGGTGCCATACTTGGCGAGGAGGCGCTTGACCCAGGCACGGCCATCGGCGGTTGAAAGGGCGCTGCGGAGTTCCTGGGATTCTTTGATGAGTGCGGTGGGGCAGTTTTCCTCGACGGTGACGCCCAAGTCGCGGAAGAGGGCCACGGTGCGGTTCACCGCGTCCACGGTCTCGGGAGTGCATTTCCGCGTTGAGCCGTTCTCGATGTAGTAGGCGATTTTGATCTGCTTGAGATCCACCTTGGTCGATTCGGTCCAGGGCATGGGCAGAATGGCGGCATCGAGGTAGTCGGGACCGGAGATGATCGGTGTGATGAGTTCCAGGTCCTCGACCCAACGCGACATCGGGCCGATGACTTGGAAGGAGTCGAAGTAACCACCGTAGTCCACGATGTGACCGGTGCGCGGGACGCGGCCGAACTGGGGTTTGATGCCGGTGATACCGCAGAAGTGGGCAGGGCCGCGGATGGAGCCGCCGAAGTCGGTGCCGATGTCAAAAGGGGAACCGCCCGCAGCGATGATCGACGCCCCGCCCCCGGTCGAACCGCCGGGCTGGTAGCCGAGTTTATAGGGGTTGTGAGTCTTGCCGTAGATGAGATTGGTCGTCTGGCCGGAGAGGGTGAGTTCGGGGGTATTCGTTTTGCCGAGGATGATGGCACCGGCGGCGCGGACGCGCTGAACGTAGGTGGCGTCGCGGCTGGCGATCTTGCCTTTGCGACCGAGCGTGCCGCCGGTGGAGACGAGTCCCAAAGTGTCGTGGGAGTCCTTCATCGTGCAGGGAACACCGTGCAGGGGGCCAAAGTTTTTGCCTGCCGCCAGCGCGGCGTCGGCGCGAGCGGCTTCGTCGAGGGCGCGTTCAAACGCGGGGAAGACCACGGCGTTGAGCTTGGGGTTGACCGCCTCGATGCGGGCGATGTGGGCCTTGATGAGTTCGACCGAGGAGATCTTTTTTTCGCGGATCATCGCGGCCATGCGGGCGGCGGACGTAAAGAGGGGGTCGTCGGGCATCGGGGCGCGGGCGGCGGCAGCTTCGACGCGGAGGCGGGAAGCGAGGAGGGCGCCAGCGGAGAGGGCTCCGAGTTGGCCGATGAAGCGACGACGGGAAGAAGGGGCGGTGCGCATGGGAAGTCGTGAAATCCTAAAGCGAAGGCAAAACGGGACGGTTCTGATTTTGGGCTCAGTGCCGGAGCTGGACGGAAAGCCGGCCGGCCCGTGGAGGGCCGGCCGGCCGATTTAACCGATGGACTTAACCGAACCGCTTAGAAGCGGCGGGTCGCGGCGAGCTCCCAGTTGGTGGGCAAGCCGGGTTGCAGCAACTGGCCACCGAACGAACCGTTGTTCGGGACGAAGTATTCTTCATCCAGAGCGTTGCGCACGGTTACGCTGAAGCGCCAGGTCTTGTTATCATACGCAGCGGACAAGTTGTGCGTGATGTAGGAGGGCAGGATCAGCAGGTCGGGCAACTCGGAGGAAGCCGATACGCTATCCACCCAGTTGGCACTCCAGCTCACGCTGAATCCGCTATCCCAATTGTAACCAATAAAGGAGCCGAGGACGACGTCCGGGTATTGGCCGAACTTGTCGTAGCTCGAATTGGAGTTGGGGATGGTAACAGATGAGTTACCGCCGTAGAGGTAGGCGTTGGCGGGAACGATGATGTTGCCGGCAGCGTCTTTGATGTCTTGAACGCCAAGGAAGTTGGCGCTCGCGGCGGCGGTGCGGGTGCCCGCCGGATCAAGGCCTACGCGATACTGGCTGGAGAACGTCGCGCTACCGATGATCGACCAATGGCGGTTGGGCAGCCAGCGGACTTCGATTTCGGTGCCCTTGTTCTGGGTCGAGCGGTTGAAGCTCTCGCCCTCGACGATGATGTTGCCCGTGCGGATCTGGTCAAAGAAGGAGACCGCGTAGAAAACCTTGTCGTTAAACAGATTTCCCTTGAAGCCGCCTTCTTTGAGGGTTGCACCTGAGAGGATCGCGTCGTCACGCACGTTGCCGTAGCCGACTTCCTGGAAGGTTCCCGTGAGGGCCGAAGAGGCAACCGCGCGGGTGACGTAAGGCGTGATCCCGAAAGGAGCCTTGTAACTCGCGCTGACGGAGTGCGAGAGGGCGTTATCCTTGTTGCTGATGCTGCGAGCTGGGGTGAGCGTTCCAGCGGTCGCTCCGTTGATGAAGGCCGGTGTGGCTCCGGTGACTAGGGTGCCGCTGCGGTAGTTAGTAAGGTTACCCGTTCCGGTGAAGGTGCCGTAAGTGGCGCCTTCTTCCGTTTCGATGTCGATCCAGTCCTTGCGGGCACCGCCGAGGATGTTGAGCTTCTCGAACAGCGTCAGGTCCGCTTGAGCACCAATACCTGTTTCTAGGTATTTGGAACCGATGTCAGCGCTGATTGGCTCGCCGGTGGCTATGCTTTGGTCGCCGTGGCGAACGAACGAAGCGAAGGTATCGGTTGGCAAGTAGCCCGTGATGAGATCGCGGCGGTGGTCGTAGTCACCCGAGGTGGAGCGACGGTTGGCCGAGGTGTAACGAGCGTTGACCGAACTGAGCAGGTTGAGCGCGGCCCAGTCCGGGAGCTTGTCGAGGACGGGGATGGTTTCAGCCTGGCGGGTGCCGGTGTATTTGGTCTCGTAGACGGCGATCTTCTGCTTCTGGTTGAACGGCAGTTGGGATTCCTTCTGCTGTTGCTGGAAGTCGTAGAAGAGCTGGAGCTTCTGAACGATGTCCGGGTTGGTGTCGTCGATGAAGTCGAGGTAGCCGGTGTTGGTGAAGCCGTCGGCCTTTTCTTCGATCGCTACGAGCGAGTTGTCACGCTCAACCTCTTGCAGCGTCGCCGGATTCAGGAAGAAACCGTAGGGCGTAAGATTGAGGTTGTTGATGAGCGCGTTGGCGGGGGAACCGTCTGCGAAACGGATGTTGCCCGCAGCGAGGATAGCCGCACCTTGGGGCGACGCGGCTACGGAGGCGTAGGCCGGAGTCAGCAACAAGGCACGAAGCGTAGCCGGAGCGCCGATGATGGTGTCCGGTCCTTTGATGGTCTCGACACGACCAAACGAGGCGCTCAAGGGACGTGAGGGGGTCAGGGTGGCGACGCCAGTCTGGCTGCGGCTCCGCTGGATTTCCAATTCAGAGACGCGGCCGTCGGCGTTCGTGTCCAAGTTTACCAGCGCGGTGCCGCGCAGGTAAGTGCCCTTGTCAAACGTGCGCTGATCGACGCGGTTGATACCCGCCTGGCCGGCGTTGACCGCCTGCTGGTAGATCGCACCGGTCTCGACGCGCCATTTGTCGTTCAGATTGAGCGTGAGCGAACCTTGGAGAACTTTGTCCTCCTGGAAGTTGCCCTGGTAGTAGCTCTCGGCGTCGCTGGCCAAGCCGAAGACTTGGAAGCCGGCTTCGCGACCGTTGAACTTGAAGGGTTGAGCGTGGTTGAACTGTGTCTCGATGCGGTCATAGGAGGCGACAATAGCGGTGACGCTCGTCTTGGCCTTCTCCATGTATTTGCCCGTGGTGCCACGCACCGACTTGGGCGTGTAGTTCACGTAGCCGCCGATGCGGCCGTTACCGAAAATGGGCGAGGGCGGTCCACGCACGATCTCGGTGGACTCCCACATGGTGATCACGTTGCGGACGTTGCCTTGAGCATCGATGCGCTTCATGCCGCGCAGGTAGGTGTCGGCGGGAAGGCCGCGCACCTGGGTCGAGCCGGCGATACCCCAACGATTCACGGTGTAGGTGCCGGGAACGATGCGGGAGAGCTGGTCGCCGTCGCGGATACCGATCTTGTCGATGAGGTCTGAGCTCACCGTTGAAACGGCACGGGGAGTCTCGACGATGGTCTTGGAGAAACCGAGGGCGCCCTGGAGGGGCTGGGTCGGCATCACGAAGTTCGGGTCGCCGGCCTCTTCGACGCTCATCGCATCGAGAGTGATGACCTCTTCGCCCGCGGGTTTAGCCGCGGGTGCGGTCTGCGCGTGGAGCAGGGCCGCGGGGATCATCATGCAGAGGGTGGAACTGAGCAGAACGCCGCCTTTTGTGAGGCGTGAGTGCGTCCGTATTTTTTTGGTCTTTTTCATGTGGTCGCTGGATGTGTTCAGTGTGTGTCTTGTGCTAATGATGCACCGGGTGTTTGCGGGCCCGGTGCCTCATGACGGTCGTGCGTTGACTGGAACCGTTGCGAACGGCCCTGTGCCAATGTGAGCATCGACTTAGCACCGAATGTGCCCACTGCCCGTGCCGTTCCCTGCCAAGCTGCGCAGTTTGATAAGATTCAACTGGTGGCGCGAATCGATTGACTTCTACTCAATCACGGGGTGGCGACGCTCGGTGACTTTCGTGTGCGGTCGCGGTGGACGGTAGTTCTCTGATTGGCGGGCACGGCACGCGGGGTGCTGATGGTATTCACCTATTAATGGGTATGAACGCGAAGACACATTCAGTCACTGGCGCTGGGCGGGGCGTATGCCCAACGCTCGGTTGCTTTAGCCTTTTCCAGACATGGGCGGGACGCCCCTGCCACGTGCGGCAAGGAGCTAGGGGGCACGAGCTTCTCGCCCGTGGGAGCACCAGCCTCCGATGTGAGTGGTTGTCGGGGGTCTAACCTATGTCCACTCCAGACACCCGCGTTTTTATCGTCGATGACCACCCGCTTGTCAGGGAGTGGCTGACCAATCTTCTGCAGCAATGCGAGAGCCTGACGGTTTCCGGCCAGGCCGAAACGGCCGTCGAGGGATTGGCGAGCATGATTCAAAACCCGCCCGATGTCGCGATCGTGGATCTCTCTTTGCAGCGGTCCTCCGGCTTGGATCTTATCAAAGATCTCGCGGAGCAGCTGCCGGCCACCCAGGTGGTCGTCTTGTCGATGCACGAGGAAATCTTTTATGTGGAGCGGGCGTTTCGTGCGGGTGCGAAGGGCTACGTGACGAAGCGGGAGTCGACCGAGCAGATTGTCGAAGCCGTGCGTGAAGTTGCGGCGGGTCGAATCTATGCCAGCCGGCCCATGTTGGGAAGACTCACCCAGCGAATCACCACCGGAACGGTCAAAGCGTCGGTGGAGAGCCTTAGTGATCGAGAACTCGACGTTTACAGCCGCCTCGGGGGCGGTCACAGCACGCGTCGTATCTCGGAGGATCTTAATGTGAGCATCAAGACGGTGCAGGCCTATTGTGCGCGGATTAAGGATAAGCTTGGTTACTCGGACGCCCCGGAACTTGTGAGGGATGCGGTGCGGTGGAAGGATCGTCAGGACCGTTCTCCGTAGGGTTTGTAGGGTTATGCCCTACATTTGATTTCGACACCAACTTACAGACCGAATCGAATTTTTGCGATAGAGTGAGGTGTGCTCGTTTCCTCGACTGAACCTCAATTTCAAAGCTTACCCCGGTGCGATCAAGCGGGCGAAGCGCTTCTGGGTTACCCGCTCGGTGATCGCAGGGTATCCAAGCCGCTCCGAGCGTTCGTGGTAAGCGTCGGTCAATTTCATTCAGTGATATGAATGCGCGTCTGCTCACTTACGAACAGGTCGTCCTTCCTCATCATTCGAAATGGGCCCCGGTTCTGATCACGGTGTCGGTCGCGAGCGAGGCTCGTTGTCAGGTGACGGAGGAGAGTCACATCTTTATCCCGACCGTGGGAAAGTATCTCCAGGAGACCTCCTATCGGTCCCTCAAGAATGCGGATTTTGATACTCTGGCTGCGCTTGGTATCCAAACTACACGACGTTTACTGACGAGTTACTTGTCGATGCATTCGGTCGTTCCTGGTCTGTCAGTGCTTCGTTCCTCGCCCTTGGTGATACGACCCTTGGCTACGCATCCTTTTCATCGATTCAGGATAGAAAATAGATTCGTGCAGGAGATGTGGGAAATTCAGGAGTGGACGTGCTCCGTCGCGCTTCGCGAGTGCTTGGCGGAGGTGATGAGCTACCGCTCTGACCCGGGCGAAGCGGCATTGTTGACGCAGGTATTCACGGACGGTGAGTTGGAAAGCTGTTTTTTGGATTCGGTCACGCCCGCTGATGGTCATTGCGCCTCACGTCCTCGCTTTGGCGTTTTATAGGGCCTTCTGAAACTAGGATACCGTCCCACCAAATGTTACGCCTGTAGGGCCTGACCTTGTGTCAGGCCGGTTGGGCGTGCACACGCCGAGAGACTACCCGAAATGGATTCGTTTGAAAAATATCCAAGTGCTAAGGGGGAGCACTTGAATTCAATTAGAGTGACCTGCTTCGTGGAGCCGAATTAATGGCGGGGCATATGGCGTGCTAGGCGTGAAAAGCCTTCGAGTCCTGTGCTCGAACTTCCCAGCTCGCATGCAATCCTCTCCGGTTTCATCCACACAACCCACTCTTACCCCGCGGCGCGCGGGTCGTCGGCCCTTTGTGCGCCTATTGATTTGGGGGATAGGGGCCGCTGTCATCATTGGAGCCTCGCTGTGGTTTTTCCGGGCGAGCTCAGCCGGTAAGGGCGGCAAGCCGGCCGCCAAGGCGCGCGAAGTGGCGCCGCTTTCGGTGTCAGGCGTGAAGGTCACGCCGGTCCCGTTTACTGAAATCATCACTGCCAACGGGAGCTTGAGGGCCGATGAAGCCGTGGAGCTGCAGACGGAGGTAAACGGCAAAATCGCTTCACTCAATTTTGTCGAAGGGCAGCGGGTGCGTGCCGGTGATGTCCTGGTGAAAATTGATGACTCCAGTCTCCAAGCGAGTCTGCGTCGAGCGGAGGCTCGCCGTAAACTGGCCGAGGTTCGCGAAAAGCGCCTAGCTAGGCTTGTTGCCGAGGGGGGCGTGAGTCGCCTCGAATACGAGGCGGCCAGCGGTGAACTTGCTGTTCTGGAGACCGAGATCGACATCATCCGAACTGAGATCGCGAAGACCTCCATTCGCGCGCCGTTTAATGGGGTTGTCGGTCTTCGCTTCGTGAGCACGGGAGCCTACGTTGCTCCGGCAACGCGCATCGCGACGTTGCAAAACCTGAATAACATCAAGGTGGATTTTTCCATTCCCGAGCGGTATGCGACCTTCGTCAAACCGGGTGCTCCGATCACGTTTTCAGTGGCGGGTAGCAGTTCCACCTATGCGGGGTCGGTTGAGGCGGTCGAACCTCGCATTGATGTGTCGACCCGCACGATTTTGCTTCGCGCTCGGTGCAGCAACTCCGACCTCGCGCTGATTCCGGGTCTGTTTGCCCGCGTGGAGTTTTCCGTGAATAAGTCGGAAAACGCTTTGCTCGTTCCCGCCATCGCCATCATCGCGGGCCTTGAGGAGCGGTTTGTGTTTGTGGCCCGCGATGGCAAGGCGGTTCGCGTGCGGGTGCGCACGGGGGCGCGCACCAGCACGCAGGTGCAAATCGTCGAAGGGCTCGCTCCTGGCGACATCGTGCTCACCTCGGGCGTCCAGCAGCTCCGCGCGGGACTGCCGGTCAAGGTGGTGGAAGCCAAAGATTAACCAATTATGTCTCTTGCCGCTATCAGTATCCGTCGTCCGGTGCTCGCGATTGTCATGTCGCTGGTGATCGTCTTGCTGGGCGCGTTGAGTGCAACGCGACTGGGCGTTCGCGAGTATCCTGCGGTGGACCCGCCGGTCGTGTCGATTGTGACGACCTACCCGGGCGCGAGCGCCGAGATCATCGAGTCCCAAATCACCGAACCGATCGAAGCTGCGGTCAACGCAGTCTCGGGCATCCGGACGATTTCTTCGACCAGCCGCGAGGGTTCCAGTCAGGTCACGGTGGAGTTTAGCTTGGAAACGGACCTGGAAGCAGCCGCGAACGACGTCCGCGACAAGCTGGGTGCCGCAGTGCGCAGTCTTCCGGTGGACTCAAACCCGCCTGTGGTTGAAAAAGCGGACGCCGACTCCTCTCCGTTTTACGGAATTGCGGTTTCCAGCGCTACGCGCGACCTGATGCCCCTCACCGCTTACGCGGAGACGATGAGGGAACGCATTCAGACCGTGCCAGGCGTCAGCAATGTGCGTATCGTTGGTGAACAGCGTTACTCGATGCGGCTTTGGTTGGATCCTGCGCGTCTGGCGGCGAACGGGCTGACTGCGCTTGATGTTCGCCAGGCGTTGCAGCGCGAGAGCGTTGAGTTGCCCTCGGGGCGCATTGAGGGCAGTGCCGTTGAGTTGACGGTTCGCACGCTCAGTCGGTTGTCCACGGTGGAAGAATTTAATCGGATCATTCTGAAACGCAGCGGGGACCAGATCGTGCGCTTTGCGGATGTGGGCTACGCCGAGATTGCCCCTCAGAACCCGCGCAATAGTCTTAAAATTAACGGTCAGGCGATGGTGGGGGTTTACATCACGCCCCAGCCAGGGACGAATCAGATTGAGATCTCGGACCAGCTGAAGATTCGGCTGGCTCAGATCATCGCCGAGAAGCCTGAGGATATCGATATCAGAACGGCGTATGACAATACGGACTACGTGCGCACGGCGATCATCGAAGTGGTGGAGACGCTGTTCATCGCGTTTGGGTTGGTCGTGATCGTGATCTTCCTTTTCCTCCGTGACTGGCGGAGCACGATCATCCCGATGTTGGCGATACCGGTTTCGATTATCGGCACGTTTCTCATCATGGATCTGGCGGGCTTCTCGATCAACGTGCTCACGTTGCTTGGGTTGGTGCTCGCGATCGGGTTGGTGGTGGATGACGCGATTGTTGTTCTCGAAAATGTCTACGCGAAGATCGAGGCCGGCGTGCCCACCGTTCAGGCGGGTATCGAAGGCACCGAGGAGATTTTCTATGCTATTATTGCGACCACGATCGCGTTGGCTGCGGTGTTTCTGCCGGTGATTTTTCTGGGCGGCCTTACGGGTCGATTGTTCCGCGAATTCGGTGTGGTGATTGCCGGCTCGGTGATCATCTCCGCGTTCGTGGCGCTTTCACTCACACCCATGTTGTGTGTGAAGCTTTTGAAGCCTCACTCTCATGAGAACCGTTTCTACGCCCGCACCGAGCCGTTCTTTCGCGGCATGGCGTCCGTTTACGAGCGTTCGTTGCTTTGGTTCCTTCGTTATCCGTGGGCCTCACCTGTGGTGCTCGTCGCCTCGATGGCAATCATTGTGGTTTGCGTGCGCACGTTGCCGAAGGAGTTGTCGCCGCTTGAGGACCGTGGCCGCCTCTGGGTGCGTGCGGCCGCGCCTGAGGGTGCCTCGTTTGACTACATGCTGAATTACATCGACGACCTTAGCCGTTTGGTGCGGGAGAAGGTGGGTGATCAGATGACCTTGAGCATGGCGCAGACTCCGGCTGGCGGTCCGGGCGGAGCGGGCGTGGTGAATACCGGCTTTGTGCGCGTGTTTCTCAAAAATAGCTCGGAGCGCACGGCAACCCAACAGGAGCTGGCAGCGAGCCTCCAGCGCTCGATACGGGAGCTCTCCGGTGCGCGTGTGGTGGTCGCGCAGGAACCCTCGATTGGTGAGCGTCGCGGAGCCGGGTTCTCTGCTCAACTGGTGATTCAGGCATCCACGTTGGAGCAACTTGAGGAAGTCCTTGATCCCTTCCTTGATAGCGCGCGACGCAACCCGGCCTTCACGTTTGTCGATGCCGACCTGAAGTTTAATCGTCCCGAGGTGCGTATCACGATTCAGCGTGAAAAAGCGCAGGCTCTCGGCGTCTCCGCCGGCGATATTGCTTCGACTCTGCAGGCTGCGCTGAGCGGCCAGCGCTTCGGGTATTTCATCTTCAACGGCAAGCAATACGACGTCATTGGACAGCTGTTGCGCGAAGATCGGTCAAAGACCGCCGACTTGGGTGCGATTTACGTGAAGACATCCGGTGGCGACGTAGTCGCTCTTGATAATCTTATCACATCCGTCGAAACGAGCGGGCCCCCTCAGTTGTATCGATTTAATCGTTACGTCTCCGCAACGATCTCCGGCACGCTTAATCCCGGTTACACCCTCGACCAAGGCGTCAAGGCGCTCCGGGGCACCGCCGCCGAAGTGCTGGATTCCCGGTTCTCCACCAGTCTTACCGGGGCTTCCCGCGACCTGGAAGACAGCTCCAGCAGCTTGGGCTTTATGTTCGTGCTGGCGTTGGTCCTGATCTACCTGGTGCTCGCGGCGCAGTTCGAGAGCTTCCGTGACCCGCTCACCATCATGATCACCGTGCCGTTGGCTTTGGCGGGTGCGCTCGCCTCGCTTTGGATTTTCGGGCAGACCCTCAATATTTTCTCCCAGATCGGTCTGATCATGTTGTTGGGGTTGGTTACCAAGAACGGCATTCTCCTCGTGGAGCTTGCCAGTCAAAAGCGCTCGCAGGGGATCGGTGCCTTTGAGGCCATGGTCGAAGCTGCCTCGGCTCGCTTCCGCCCGATTCTGATGACCTCGATGTGCACCATTCTCGGCGTGCTCCCGATCGCTCTGGCGTTGGGTGCCGGCGCTGAGAGTCGCGTTTCGATGGGCATTGGTGTCATTGGCGGTCTTATTGTAGGCACCGTGCTCACCCTCTATGTGATCCCGGCGTTTTACCTGATGATTTCGCCCAAGAAGGTAACGAAAGTCGAAGCGGTCCCCGTCGCGGAGGCGGGCGTGACGCTCGTCGGCGCGCGGCAGGAGTCTTGATTCTGAAAGCCTGCGGTCTGCGGGCTTTCAGAATCATTTCAGCCTTGGTAATCGGATCGCACTACGTAGGCCGCGAGCTTGCTCGCGCTCCGAACCTAGGCCGCGAGCTTGCTCGCGCTCCGAACCTACGTAGGCCGCGAGCTTGCTCGCGCTCCGAACCGCGCCTGCAAGCAGGCTGCCTACCGTAGGAAAAACGGGCCCTTCGTTTTGTTTAACACAGTGGAGCTATTTCAACCGGTTGCCGGACACCAGCGGGCCAACAGGGCTTGAAGCTCGGCCGCGTGCAGTGGCTTGCACAGAAAATCATCCATCCCCACGGCCAAACAGCGTTCGCGTTCGCCTTCCGTGGCGTTGGCCGTGAGTGCGATTATGGGGGTTCGGTGCGCGCCGGATTCACGGAGGCGTATCTCGGTGGTCGCGGCGTAGCCGTCCAGTTTGGGCATTTGGCAATCCATGAGGACGAGCTCGTAGCGTCCCTCGCCAAACCGGAGGAGCGCCTCCTCGCCGTCAGCCGCAAGGGTGACGTTACAACCTAGGCGATTGAGGATGAGGGTGGCCAGTTCTTGGTTGATGGGATTGTCCTCCGCCAACAGCACACGCACGCCGCGTCGTTGTTTGGCGGGCTGGGGGGCTGAGGGTATCTGCGGAGCGACCGCAGGTGCGTTTCGCTCCGGTATGGTGAACCAAAAGCGCGACCCGAGCCCGGGGGTGCTATCGAAGCCGATTTGGCCGCCCATCAGCTCAACGATGCGGCGGCAGATAACCAGCCCGAGCCCGGTGCCGCCGTGGCGTCGCGAGGCGGAGGAATCAACTTGGGAGAATTTCTGGAACAGTCGGCTTTGTTTGTCCGCCGGTATCCCGTCGCCGGTGTCTTGCACGGTGACGCGAAGGGCTTTGTCGGGGTCACGTTGGAGCAGAACTCTGATTTCTCCGTGTTCGGTGAATTTAAGGGCGTTGTTTACGAGGTTGATGATAACTTGGCGAACGCGAACCCGGTCGGCGACCACCCCGGTGGGAAGGTCGAGGGGGCAATCGAGCGTCAAAAGAAGGCCTTTTTCGCGAACTCGCGGCTCGAGGAGTTGGATCACGCCCACTATCACTTCCCGGGTATCAAAGGGCTTTTGTTCGAGATTGAGCCGACCGGCTTCGATCTTTGACGTATCGAGAACGTCATTAATGATGGTGAGAAGGTCTTCCCCGGAGTTTCGAATGATATCGGCAAAGCGGCGCTGATCCGGCGCCAAGGGCGTGGATTGCAGCATCTCGGCGAACCCGAGGATTCCGTTCATCGGAGTGCGGATTTCGTGGCTGATCATTGCGAGGAAATCACCCTTGGCCTGATTGCCGGCTTCGGCGGCCGCTTTCGCTTCGTGCAGTGCGTGCTCGGCTTCCTTTGCGGCGGTGATGTCCGCTACGCAACCGATGTGGCTGATCAATTCATGACGTTCGTTGAAAATGGGGCGTGCGCCCGCGTGCACGTGAATCGTGGCTCCTCGACGGAGCAGTCTGAACGTGTGGTCAAATTCGAGTCCGTTCGCTGCGGTTTCCATCCAGCGTTCAGCGATCTCTTTTTGGTCCGCAGGGTGAATCGCACTCATCCAAGCGGTCCCAAGACTCCGGTCGTTCACGAGACCGTAAATGTCTTGCCACCGTTCGTTGGTGTAAGTGCATGAGCCTTCGGCATCGGTTTGAAAAATACCGACCGGGGCAGAGGTTGAAAGGGCACGAAATCGGGCCTCGCTCTCCCGGAGGGCAGTCTCGGCAAGTTTTCTCGCATGGATGTCTTTTTGGATGCAGATGTAGCCGGTGTGAACGCCCGCTTCGTCTTTGATCGCTTGTATCTCAATATCGAACCAGTAGGCGCTGCCGTCCTTTCGGTAATTGAGCAGCTCTCCGTGGAACGTGCGACGGTCTCGCAGGTGCTCGCTAATCGAGTCTACGACTGCACGGTCGGTTCCTTGTCCTTGAAGGAGTTCATCAGGCTTCTTTCCGATGACTTCGGCTAAGGTATATCCGGTGAGCCGGGTGAACGCGTCGTTGGCCCACGTGATTTTACCTCGGGTGCACGTGATCAAGACGGCGTTGGTCATCTGCGTCACGATGATGGAGAGCTTACGGCTTTCCGCTTCGCTCAAGCGGAGGCGTTTGTTGAGCTCAACCTGCTCCCGGAGCAAACGCCCCAGCTCCAATTGTGCCATGACTTGGCGCCCTAGGGCTTGAAGGGCCGTGATCTCAGCGGGTTTTAGCGCGCGCGGGACGGTGTCGATGACACATAACGCACCCAGCGGTATGTGATCGGCCGTCACCAAGGGGGTGCCGGCGTAGAAGCGAATCTTGGGGCCGCCGATCACGAGGGGATTATCGGCAAAACGGTCGTCTTGAAGGGTGTCGCTCACGACCATCACGTCCTCCCCGAGCATGGTATGAGCGCAAAAGGATACATCGCGGGAGGTCTCCCGGACATCCAGCCCGACGATGGACTTGAACCACTGGCGTTCGGCATCGATTAGGCTGATGGCGACCACGGGCACCCCGCAGATTGACGCGGCGAGACGGGTGATATCTTCATATTCTTGCTCGGGAAGGGTATCGAGGATCCCGTAGTTACGGAGCACTGCGAGGCGTTCGCCGTCATTGGGAGGGGGAGGCGGTTTTAGCATAGGCCGGATGTGTATATCGGTCCGCGCGGAGAAAACATGAGCGTTCATCCAATCGTGGCTTCCATCGTGGGCGTTTCGTGTGATGTCTTGAAGAGATGTCACCCTCCGCCGAACTCCTCGCCCGCATTGATGCCGGCAAAAAAGCCGTGCTGGCGCAGACCGAATTCATGCACCGGGAATTCGGCCATGTGCAAAGTGAGTGGAAATACGATGGAACGCGCGTGACTGCGGCCGACATCGCGATTTCCGAGAATATTTTCAAGCTGCTCGGAGCGAGTTTTCCGGACGACCATTTCTTCAGCGAGGAGTTGGCGGAGACCGACGAACCGACTCCACTTACCCAGCGGTTCGCCTGGGTGCTCGATCCGATCGACGGCACCAACAACTACGCGACGGGTATCCCTTATTGTGCCATCTCGCTCGCCTTGCTCGAAAACGGCATGCCGGTCTACGGGATCGTCTATGACATGGCGCGCCGCGTGTTGATGCACGGCGGGCCGGGCTTTGGCGTATGGGATGGCGACCACGAGGCGCGCGTGAAAACGACACCGCCGGATGCGCAAAGCATGCTGGGGTTTCACAGCCCGTTCGACAAAGCCTACTCGCACCACGCGGTCGCGTTGGTGGAAAACTTTAAGCTGCGCGGCTTGGGCAGCAGCACGCTGCACGTGGCCTACGTGGCGGTGGGGTTGCTCGACGCGACGGTCGATCACAACGTGCGCATCTGGGACATCGCCGCGGCCGTGCCGCTGGTCTGGGCGGGCGGGGGCGAGGTGCAGTTCCTCAATGGCGAGCAGTTTCCCCTGAAGGTTTTTAATCTTAAGATGAACCGCATCCAGTTCGTCGCGGGCAACGCGGCGGCGTGCGCGACCTTGCGGGCTCTGCTGAAGGTTTGAGGTGGGAGCCCGTTTACGGGCGACGATTCGCGGGAGAAAATCTTGAGATTGTTCGTGAGTCGCTCATCGCCTGTAAACGGGCTCCTACATTCCAATCTGGTCACGAAAAAGGCGCTCCTGTTTGGGAGCGCCTTTTTGCTGGTCGGAACCAAGATCGGATTAAAGCTCGTAGGTTTCCAGCGGCACCGGATCGAGGATCTTACTGCCGGGCATCTTGATGGCGAGCTGCTCCAAGAACCAAGCGCGGGCCAGCGGATCGCCGTGGGTCAGAATCACGCTCTTGGCCTGGGTCTGCACAGCGAACTCGAGGAGCTCCTCGCGGTCGGCGTGGCCGCTCAGCTCGTAACGCTCAACGCGAGCCTGGAGCTTGGCCGTGACGTTGGCCGTCGCGAAGATAAACTCTTCGCCGGTCTTCGTCTGGAGCAGGGTGCCACCGGGGGTGTCGGGATCGCAGTAGCCCACGAAGCCGATCGTGTTTTTGTCGCTGCCGATCAGGCCGGAAGCGAGCGTGTAGCTGGGCGTGCGCTCGACGAGCATGCCGGAGCTGATGATGTAAAGGGCGTTTAGCTTCGGGTCCTCGCCGGCGACGAGCTTGCGGGGCGCCGGTTGGACATTGAGCTCTTTGATGACGGAGCGGCTAAACTGCACGTCCTTGGTTTTTCGGGAAATTTCGTCGAAGTAGTCGGCGAGATCCATGCCGAGACCGGCGCAGAAGATCGGGCAGTTGACGAGGCGGCCGAATTTACGGGCGTCGTGGATGATCGAGAGGACCTCCTGCATGCGACCGAGCGCGAACACGGGAATGAGGAAGGAGCCGCCGCGATTGATCGTGTCGTTGATGGACGCGATGAGGCGGTTGACCTCGTTGAGGCGCTCTTTGCCTTGGCTGCGCTCGGTGGTGCCGCGGGTCGTCTCGATCACGACGGACTCGAAGTGACCGGCGGGGAATTGCGCGCCTTGGAGCGTGCGTTGGTTTTCGAAGAGCACGTCTCCGCTGAAGAAGTAATGTTTGTTCTGGTGGTGAATCTCGACGGCACCCGCACCGGCGACGTGACCGGCGCGGTGGAAGAGCAGTTCGATCTCGTCCGTCTTGTTGCGGAATTTTTTGATCTGACCGAAGGCCAAGCCGTGAATCCGGCCGGCGATGCGGTCGATATCGTTGTGCGTGAAGAGGGGATAATCAGGGATGTTGGCCTCCTCTTTTTGACGCATCATCACGTTGGCCGAGTTGTGCAGCATGCGCTCGATGAGCATGCGGCTCGACTGGGTCATGATGACCGGCGTGTTGGGGTGCTGCATCATGACCACGGGCAGGCTGCCAATGTGGTCCAAATGGCAGTGCGTGATGATGATGAGGTCGAGCTCAACGTCCTTGATGAGGTCGAGTTTTGGCGTCGCGGTGCGACCGGCGAGTTTGGGATTGAGGCCGCAGTCGATGAGGATTTTCAAGTCCCCGATCTGCACGAACATGGCGTTGGCACCGATGCCACCCACAGGATTCAAATCAATTAACTTCATTTATAAACGGTCAGACAGACAAACGCTCCTAGTGGGCGCAAGCGCAACTTTGAGCAGTATGATGGATCGCACGACGGAAGGGGGTGGATAGCGGTATGCGGCTCAGATGTCGCAGGGACCACTTCTCTCCAGCCCGTAGGGAATCTTCATCTCGAACGGGGGCAGGATCACGTGGATGTGACGCCCGTGATCATCGACGCCATGAAAGCTCCCGCAGGAACGCGCGGCACTGGCCGTCACGTGGTAGCTGTTGTAGGAAAATTGTTCACCCGGGGCTAGGCGCGGGGTCTCGCCGACGATCCGGTCGCCCTCGATCACCAGTTGGCTGCCATCGGCGTGAGTGACGACCCATTTGCGTCCGAGGAGGGTCACGGTGTGCTCGGAGCCATTGTGAATCGTGACGAAATACACGAAGGCATGGGGCTTGTCGGGTGGCAGGCTGTTTCCCCCGTGGTGATAGACGAGTTTATCAAGATGGGCGGTGAGGCCGGGGAGCGGAAGTGAGGCGGGCACAGGCTTCAGCCAATTCACCGCCGTCCGCATTGCAACTTTTGGTATCGGGGCCCGGCGAACTGCGGGCTTGCCTCTCGTTTTGAGCGGCCGCACAAACCCATTTTTATGCAAAAACTGGCACTCCTTTCGGTGAGCGACAAATCCGGTCTGGTGGACTTCGCCACCGCCCTCGTTACACAGCACGGCTACAAGCTGCTTTCGACTGGCGGCACCGCCAAACTTCTCGCCGAAAAAGGCCTGCCCGTGACCGAAGTCAGCCAACACACCGGGTTTCCCGAGATGATGGAAGGTCGGGTAAAAACCCTGCACCCCAAGATCCACGGCGGCCTGCTGTGCCGTCGCGATAAGCAGGACCACCTCGACGCCGCCCAGGCGCACGGCATCGACCTGATCGATCTCGTCGTGGTGAACCTCTACCCTTTTGAGCAAACGGTCGCTAAAAAGAACGTCCACTTTGAGGAAGCCATCGAGAACATCGATATCGGTGGTCCGTCGATGCTGCGCAGCGCCGCAAAAAACCACGAGAGCGTCACCGTGGTCGTCGACCACAACGACTACAACGCCGTCCTCGCCGCCTTCGCCAACCCCGCCGCGTTGCCCGCCCTCCGCCGCAAGCTCGCGCTGAAAGTTTTCCAGCGCACGGGTGCCTACGACACCGCGATCGCCAAATACCTGGAGTCGCAGGCCGACGAACCCAACCTCGACGCCCTCAGCGGACTGCCCGTGTCGCTCACGCTTTCTTACAAAAAGGCCCAGTCCCTCCGCTACGGCGAGAATCCGCATCAACAGGCCGCGCTTTACGGCACGTTCCACGACCACTTCCAGCAGCTCCAAGGCAAGGAGCTCTCGTATAACAACATTCTCGATATCACCTCGGCCACTTACCTGATCGGGGAGTTCGAGAAACCCACGCTCGCCATCCTCAAGCACACCAACCCGTGCGGCGTCGCCAGTGCCGAGAATTTGGATACGGCGTGGGAAAAGGCTTACTCGACGGATCGTCAGGCTCCCTTTGGCGGCATCATTGTGGTCAATCGCACACTCGAAGCGGGCCTCGCCGCCAAGATCGCCGATATCTTCACCGAAGTCATCATTGCGCCGAGCTTCAGCCCCGAGGCGCTCGCGATTTTCGCCAAGAAGAAAAACCTCCGCCTGATGATCGCCAAGGAAGGCCTCGGTGCCGACTCGCTGCAGGACGTCCGCTCGGTCGTCGGCGGTTTGCTCGTGCAGGACCGTAATAAACTTTTAGGCAACCCGCGCGACTTCAAGGTCGTCACCCAGCGCCAGCCCACCGCCGAAGAGTGGGACACCATGATGTTCGGCTGGCGCGTGTGCAAACACGTCAAATCCAACGCCATCGTTTACGTGAAGAACGAGCAGACGCTCGGCGTCGGCGCCGGCCAGATGGCCCGCGTGGACAGCTCGCGTATCGCCGTGTGGAAAGCCGGCGAAGCTAAACTCGACCTGCACGGCTCGGTGGTGGTTTCGGAAGCGCTGTTCCCCTTTGCCGATGGCCTGATTGCCGCCGCCGACGCGGGTGCGACCGCCGCGATCCAGCCCGGTGGCAGCGTGCGCGACGAAGAGGTCATCAAAGCCGCCGATGAGCGGGGCATGGCGATGGTCTTCACGGGTATTCGCCACTTTAAGCACTAAACGGAGAAGTCGCCTCAAGGGAGGGACGAGCTCCGTCTCGTCCTGCTGATTGGTGAATGCGCTGATCGGAAGGACCACACGGAGGTGGTCCCTCCCACGAGCCCTGCACGCAATCACTCCATGCGCAGCAACACCGTGTCGCGCACGCGCTCGTCGGTGTCGTAGTTCACTTGGACGGTCATTTTTTTACCGGTGAGCAGCTTGGTGGGTGAGTGTCCAAATTGATCCAACAACGCCAGCACCTCGGTCGCCTCGGCCTGCTCGGGCTCCACCGGTCGCGGCGCTTTTTTGCTCTGTCGGGTGCCTTGCACAAAGGTGAAGATATCGACGGTGGTGCCCGCCCGGCTCGTCGTCGTGGAGACCGGGCTGCCGAGCTCGTCGATCACCGCGGCTCGGGCTGCGCCCGGCATAAACACGGTGAGATCTTTTTTCGTTGCTGTCCGCGACGCGCAACCGCCGAGAAACGAGGCGATCAAGCCAGTTACGAGTAAAACGATCAGGGTAAAGTGGCGCATGGGGAGTGCGAAAGAGGACCGGGCAGAGGTGCGCAAGTTCCGTGTCTTGCATGCCGATGCCGGAGGCGCATCGTGGGCAACTTCCGATGAAACCGCATTACAACCTAGCCGAAACCCGCACGCCCGATGGAGCTCGTCTCTCGCTCCACGAGCACGATGGCAGTTACTGCGTTCGCCTTAACGGGCAGGATCTCATGCATTCTTCGACGAGCGCGTCCGAGGTGTTGCTCGGTGAACTGGCACACACCCTTATCGACACGAAAGCGCCGACGCGGACGCTCATCGGAGGCATGGGGCTCGGTTACACGTTGAAGGCCGTTTTGGCCAAAGCGGGCCCAAAAGCGGTCGTCGAGGTCGGTGAACTCATGGCCGAGGTGATCGAGTGGAATCGCACGTTCATGATTAAGCTCAACGGCCACCTCTTGGACGACCCGCGCGTGCAGGTGCGACTCGACGACGTGGTCGTGACGCTGCAAAAGGCCCGGCCGAATTCTTACGATGCCATCTTGCTCGATGTGGATAATGGCCCGACGCCGATGGTGCATACCGGCAACGTCCGGCTCTACGGCCCGCGCGGGCTGGAGATGATGCTCTCCAAGCTGCGCCCCGGTGGTCGCCTGGCAATCTGGTCGGCGAGCCCCGACCACACGTTTGAGAAGCGCCTGCGGGCCGCCGGTTTTGTGGCGCAAGCGATTCCGGCGCGTCTGTTCCCGACCGCCAAACGCAGCGCCTATGTGATCTATGTGGGCGACAAGCCGGCGGCGAACGAACCGGCGGCAAAGAAGCGTTGAAACCCAAAACCCGACGTGGTCGCCGGGTTTTCGGTTTGGACTTCGCGGGCGAGGGTCCGACGTGGGAAGCGAGCTTGCTCGCGCTTATAGGAGTTTAGCGAGCAAACACGCTTACCACGGTCGGGGGCGGGGCGCGCGAGCAATAAC